>JACMLV010000069.1 GCA_014379395.1 Burkholderiaceae bacterium | reverse complement strand
TCCTTACGCCAGCCAGCGCTTGCGGCGGCGGTAGAATTTCATGTCGCGGAAGCTCTTGCGCTCGGCGCCCGAGACGCCCAGGTAGAACTCCTTGACGTCCTCGTTCGAGGACAGGTCGCTGGCGGCGCCCTCCATCACGACGCGGCCGTTTTCCAGGATGTAGCCGAAGTCGGCGTAGCGCAGCGCGACGTTGGTGTTTTGCTCGGCCAGCAGGAAGGACACGTTTTCCTTGTGGTTCAGGTCCTTGACGATGCCGAAGATCTCTTCGACGATCTGCGGCGCGATGCCCATCGATGGCTCGTCGAGCAGGATCATGGTCGGCTTGGCCATCAGGGCGCGGCCGATGGCGCACATCTGCTGCTCGCCGCCGGAGGTGTAGCCGGCCTGGCTGGCGCGGCGCTCCTTCAGGCGCGGGAAGTAGTGGTAGACCTTTTCCAGCGAGGCGCCCAGTTCGGCGCGCGAGATCTGGCGCGTGTAGGCGCCGGTGAGCAGGTTTTCCTCGATCGTCAGGTGGCCGAAGCAGTGCCGCCCCTCCATCACCTGCGACAGGCCGCGCTTGACCAGTTCGTTCGGCGTGAGGTGGTCGACCCGCTGGCCGCGGAATTGGACCTCGCCCTTGGTGACGTCGCCGCGTTCGCCGCGCAGCAGGGTCGAGATGGTTTTCAGGGTGGTCGATTTGCCGGCGCCGTTGGCGCCCAGCAGGGCCACGATCTTCCCTTGCGGCACTTGCAGCGAGACGCCCTTCAGGACCAGGATCACGTGGTCGTAGATGACTTCGATATTGTTGACCGACAGGTAGGGCACGCTGGCGGCCGCGGTGGCGGCGGTGGCAGTTGTCATGGCTGGTTCTTCTCAGTGTTCAATGGGGCTGCGCGTCGGAGCGAAGCTCGAAAAAAGCCGGCGGACGGGCGGCCCGGAGCGCCGAAACGTGAGCCCTGCAAGGCGGCTCTTCGTGCATGTTCCGGGCCGCGGGCCGCTCGCCCGCCGGCTTGAATCGGCTTACTTCAGGCAGGCCGCCGTGATGTTCTTCTCGGCGGCGTACTTGGCCGACGACTCTTCGAGCAGCTTGCGGGTGAGCGCCTTGTCGCCGACGATCCAGTTCGGGGTGATGGCCTTCCACTTGCTGCCGTCCCACTGCTGGACCTTGACCGCGCCCGAACCTTCATGGTCGTCGCAGCTCGTCTTCACCGGCGGGAACATGCCGAGCGCGCCGATGGCCTTCTGGCGCGCCTCGTTGACGTTCAGGTTTTCCATGCCCCAGCGCATTTGCTCGCCGGTGACGGGCTTGCCCTTGCCGTATTTGTCCTGCGCGGTGCGCATCGCCTCGACCCACAGGATGGCGGCGGTCACGCCGCGCATGTGGTAGACGGTGTTGACGCGGCTGGCGTCGGACAGGTTGCCCTTGCCGGCGGCGTAGAGCTTGCTCTTGATGTCTTCCATCACGCCGTAGCTGCCCGGCGTGTTGAAGGTCATCGCGGAGTAGCCCTTGGCGGCGTCGCCCGACGGGATCATGTCCTCCTCGGAGCCGGCCCACCAGACGCCCAGCATCTTCTCGCGCGGGAAGCCGTTGCGCTGCGCGGTCTTGATGGCGACCGAGTTCATCACGCCCCAGCCCCACAGGATCACGTGATCAGGATTGGCCTGGCGGATCTGCAGCCATTGCGACTGCTGCTCGCTGCCCGGCGGCGCCACGGCGATCTTGATCAGCTCGAAGCCGTACTGCTTCGAGAGCGCCTCCAGCACCGGCATCGGCTCCTTGCCGAAGGCCGAGTCGTGGTACAGGTGGACGATTTTTTTACCCTTCAACTTGTCCATCCCGCCGTTCTTGTCGCCGAGGTACTTGATCATGCCGGCGGCCTGGTTCCAGTAGCTGGTGATCAAAGGGAAGATGTACGGGAAGACCTTGCCGTTGGCGGCGTCGGAGCGGCCGTAGCCGAGGGTCGTCATCGGCACCTTGTCTTGCGCGACGCGGTCGAGGATGCCGTAGGCGATGCCGGTCGAGAGCGGCTCGACCATGGTGGCGCCGCCGTTCTTGGTCTTCATGCGCTCGTAGCACTCGATGCCGCGCGACGGGTTGTATTCGGTCTCGCACTCCTCCCAGCTGATCTTGACGCCGTTGACGCCGCCGCCCAGGTTGACCAGGTTGAAGTAGTCGATCACGCCGCCGTAGAAGCCGGAGCCGCCGGCCGCGTACGGGCCGACCCGGTAGGACGGCAGCGCGACGAACTGGTCGGCGGCCTGGGCGATGCCGGCCATGGCGGTGCTGGCGAAGGCCGCGCCCAACAACAGGGTTTTGATAGCTTTCATGAAGTCTCCAGAATTTTATAAATTATATAAATTGAATCGGCAACTGCTTGCGTCCTAGTGTGGGAAGGGCCACAGGCGCAGTTTCTCTTTACCGATTTGCCACAAACGCGCCAGGCCGTGCGGCTCGACGATCAAGAAAAAGATAATCAGGGCGCCGAACACCATCAGCTCCAGGTTGGAGGCGACGCTGGTTGGCAGCGCCATGCCGTGCGCGATGATGTTGAGCACGATCGGCAGCAGCACGATGAAGGCGGCGCCGAGGAAGGAGCCGAGCACCGAGCCGACGCCGCCGATGATGATCATGAACAGGATGCGGAACGACAGGTCGAGGTTGTAGGCCTCCGGCTCGACCGTGCCGAGGTAGGCGTAGGCGTACAGCGCGCCGGCCACGCCGCAGTAGAACGAGCTGACCGCGAACGCCAGGAGCTTGGTGCGCATCAGGCGGAAGCCGATCACCTCGGCCGCCATGTCCATGTCGCGCACCGCCATCCACGAGCGGCCGACGTTGGAGCGGATCATGTTCTTGGCCAGCAGCGCCATCACCGCGACGATGGCCAGCACCAGCACGTACTTGCTGGCCGGGGTGCTGAAGTCGTAGCCGAGGATGGTGATCTTCTGGGTCGTGATCACGCCCGACGAGCTGTAGTTGGTCAGCCAGCCGATCTTGGTCAGGCACCAGACCACGAAGAACTGGGTCGCCAGCGTCGAGGCGGCCAGATAAAAGCCGCGGATGCGCAGCGACGGCAGGCCGAAGGCGATGCCGACCATCGCCGCCGACAGGCCGCCGAGCGCGAAGGCGAGCAGGATCGGGATGCCGGGGATGCGCAGCACGAAGTTGTAGGAGGCGAAGGCGCCGACCGCCATGAAGGCGGCGGTGCCCAGCGAGAGCTGGCCGGCGTAGCCGGTCAGGATGTTCAGGCCGAGCGCGGCGAGCGAAAAGATCAGGAACGGGATCATGATCGCCGACAGCGTGTACGGCGAGGCGAAATACGGCAGCGCGATGAGCGCGACGGCCAGCGTGGCGATCAGGGCGATCCGGTCCTGCCGGATCGGGAAGATCTGGTTGTCGGCTTGGTAGCTGGTCTTGAATTGTCCTGCTTCGTAGTAAATCATGGGCGCATCCTCTTTATGTTCTGGGTCGCATTAAAGCGATTTCTGTCCGGCAATCGCCTAAATTCTGCGGATAATTTTTTCGCCGAACAGGCCTTCCGGCCGCACCAGCAGGAACAGCAGCGCCAGCACGTAGGGGAACCAGCCTTCGAGGCCGCCGCCGACCATCGGCCCGAGGTAGACCTCGGCCAGCTTTTCGGAGGCGCCGATGATCAGGCCGCCGACGATGGCGCCCGGCACCGAGGTGAAGCCGCCCAGGATCAGCACCGGCAGGGCTTTCAGCGCGATGAAGGTGAGCGCGAACTGGACCCCGTTGCGGGCGCCCCACAACAGGCCCGCCACCAGCGCCACCAGCCCGGCCACCGACCACACCACGGCCCAGATCTGTTGCAGCGGAATGCCGACCGCGAGGGCGGCCTGGTGGTCGTCGGCGACGGCGCGCAGGGCGCGGCCGACCTTGGTCTTGGAGAACATCAAGGCCAGCGCCGTGACCAGCAGCGCGCAGATGCCGGCGGCGATCACGTCGAACTGCGAGATCATGATGTTGAATTTATCGAGCAGGAACTGCAGCGGCACGTCCTCGATCGGCAGTTCCAGCTTGTGCACCTGCGAGCCCCACATCAGCTGCGCCAGGCCCTCGATGAAGAACGCCAGGCCGATGGTGGCCATGAACAGCGTGATCTCGGGCTGGTTGACGAGCGGGCGCAGCACCACTTTCTCGATCGCCAGGCCGAGCGCGACCATCACCAGCACCGTCAGCGGAATGGCGACCCACAGCGGCACGCCCCATTTGTCGATCATGCCGACGCAGGTCAGCGCGGCGAAGAACACCATCGCGCCCTGGGCGAAGTTGAACACGCCCGACGCCTTGTAGATCAGCACGAAGCCGATCGCGACGAGCGCGTACATCACGCCCGACAGCAGGCCGCCGATCAGCACCTCAAAGAAAAAACTGATATTCATGTTCCGAGTCCTTTAGTGTGCGACGCCGAGGTAGGCGTTGATGACGTCCTGGTTGTTGCGCACCTCGTCGGGTGTGCCGTCGCCGATCTTCTTGCCGTAGTCGAGCACCACCACGCGGTCCGAGATGTCCATCACCACGCCCATGTCGTGCTCGATCAGGACGATGGTGGTGCCGAACTGGTCGTTCACGTCGAGGATGAAGCGGCACATGTCCTGCTTTTCCTCGACGTTCATGCCGGCCATCGGCTCGTCGAGCAGCAGGATCTGCGGCTCGGCCGCCAGCGCGCGTCCGAGTTCGACGCGCTTTTGCAGGCCGTAGGGCAGGCGCCCGACCGGGGTCTTGCGGATCGCCTGGATCTCCAGGAAGTCGATGATCTCCTCGGCCTTCTTGCGGTGCTCGATCTCCTCGCGGCGGGCCGGGCCGAAGCCGAGCGCCTGCATCAGGAAGTTCGATTTCATCTTCAGGTTGCGGCCCGTCATCATGTTGTCGAGCACCGACATGCCCTTGAACAGCGCGATGTTCTGGAAGGTGCGCGCGATGCCGGACTTGGCCGCGTCGTAGCAGTCCATGCCGCGCCGGTGTTCGCCGCGGTAGATGATCTCGCCCTGCTGCGGACGGTAGACGCCGTTGATCACGTTGAGCATCGAGCTCTTGCCGGCGCCGTTGGGGCCGATGATGGCGCGGATCTCGTGCTCCTTGACGTCGAACGAGATGTTGGTGAGCGCCTTGACGCCGCCGAACGACAGCGAGATGTTCTTCAGGTCGAGGATCACGGGGCCGAATTTGCGCGTCGATTGCGCCTCGGGCGGCATGGCCGGTTGCATCATATTCATGGTCTCGTTCCTCATGCGGCGCGCGCGATGGCGGGATAGGTCTTGCTGTCCCAGATCTTCAGGTCGGCGCTCGACTGGCCGACGCGGCCGTCCTCGAACTTGACCTGGATGTCGATGAACTGGCTGGTCTTGCCGCTGTAGAGCGCCTCGATCAGCACGCCGTATTTCTCGGCGATGAACTTGCGGCGCACCTTGCGCGTGCGGGTCAGCTCGCCGTCGTCCGGATCGAGCTCCTTGTGCAGGATCAGGAAGCGGTGCACCTGGGTCGCGGCCATCTGCGGCTCTTGCGCCAGGTCGGCGTTCATCTGCTCGATGCAGTCGCGGATCAGCTCGTAGGTCGTCAGGTGGCCGGCCAGGTCGGTGTAGCCGGCGTAGGCGATGCCGCGCCGCTCGGCCCAGTTGCCGACCGCCTCGATGTCGATGTTGATGAAGGCGCAGACCTGGTCGCGCCCGTCGCCGAAGGCCACCACCTCCTTGATGAAGGTGAAGAACTTGAGCTTGTTCTCGATGTAGTTCGGGGCGAAGATGGCGCCGCTTGTGAGCTTGCCGACGTCGGCCGCGCGGTCGATGATTTTTAAATGCCCCTCGCTGTCGAACACGCCGGCGTCGCCGGTGTGGAAGTAGCCGTTGGCGTCGATCACCTCGGCGGTCGCGTCGGGCCGCTTGTAGTAGCCGGTCATGAGCGCCTTCGACTTGACCATCACCTCGCCGTTGGCGGCCAGCTTGACCTCGACGCCCGGCGCCGGCAGGCCGACGCTGTCGAACTTGATGTTGCCGTCCGGTTGCAGGCAGACGTAGGCGCAGGTCTCGGTCGAGCCGTACAGCTGCTTGAGGTTGACGCCGATCGAGCGGTAGAAGCGGAACAGGTCGGGGCCGATGGCGGCGCCGGCGGTGTAGGCGACGCGCACGCGCGACAGGCCGAGCACGTTTTTCAAGGGGCCGTAGACCAGCGCCTGGCCGAGCGCGTACGAGACGCGGTCGGAGGTCGACACCGGTTTGCCGTCGAGGATGTCGGCGCCGCAGCGCTTGGCCACCGCCATGAAGTGGTGGAACATGCGGCGCTTGATGGCGCTGGCGTCCTCCATCCGGATCATGACGTTGGTGAGCATGTTCTCGAACACGCGCGGCGGGGCGAAGTAATAGGTCGGGCCGATCTCGCGCAGGTCGGTCAAGACCGTGTCGCCGGACTCCGGGCAGTTCACGGTGAAGCCGGCCACCAGCGTTTGCGCCAGCGAGAACAGGCAGTCGCCGACCCAGGCCATCGGCAGGTAGGACAGGATGTCCTCGGCGTCGGTCAGGTGGTCGAAGGCGACCCCGCCCTCGCCGGCCGACAGCAGCGCGGCGTGGCTCTGGCACACGCCCTTCGGTTTGCCGGTGGTGCCCGAGGTGTACAGCATCACGGCCGAGTCCGCGCCTTGGCCGGCGTCGACCGAGGCGCTGAAAAAGCCGGGGTGGGAGCGGTCGTATTCGCGGCCGATCTCCTGCAGCCTGGCGAAGGACACCAGCTCGGGCTGGTTGTAGTGGCGCATGCCGCGCTCGTCGTCGAAGGCGATGTGGACGATGCCGGGATAGAGGGCCTTGATTTCGAGCAGCTTGTCGACCTGCTCCTGGTCCTCGACCACGGCGAAGGTGACTTCGGCGTCTTCGAGCACGTAGGCCATGTCGGCCGCCGGCGCGTCCTGGTACAGCGGCACCGGCACGCCGCCCAGGCATTGCGCGGCCAGCATCGCCCAGTACAGGCGCGGCCGGTTGTCGCCGATGATGGCCAGGTTCATGCCGCGCTGGAAGCCGAGCGCGGCCAGGCCGCAGGCGAGGGCGCGCACCTCGTCGTTGACCTCGGCCCAGCTCCAAGTCTGCCAGATGCCGAGGTGTTTTTCGCGGAACGCGGGTTTGGCGGGGCGGGCTATGCCGTGTTGCAATAGGCGCCGCGGAAAAGTCTGCATTTCTGCAACTTCAGATGTCTGCACCAGTGTCTCCTTCATGCTCTTTGTCGAGAGCGCTTTTTTCGTTGAAATCCGTGAGTTACAAGGCGGTTTCTTGTTTTGTGGGAAGATATTATCTTGCAGATGTCACCGATGTTGTCATTTCGGGGACAATTGCCAATCTTTCGATGTTGCATCGCAATAATGACGACCATGGAACCAAGTTTGAAAGACGCGCTGCGCTCGGCCCTCTGGGCGCGCACCTTGACCGCCGCACAAATGGAGCGGGTCGAGGCCGACACCTTTGAAACCTTCGTGCCGAAGGGCGGCTTTGTCTGCCACAAGGGCGAGGCGGTGGAAAACTGGATCGGCATTTTGAGCGGCATGGTGAAGATGAATAACTTCTCGCCGTCGGGCAAAAGCGTGACTTTCAGCGGCGTGCAGCCGGGCGGCTGGTTCGGCGAGGGCTCGCTGCTCAAAAACGAGGTCCGCAAGTACGACGCGATGGCGCTGCGCGACAGCCGCATCGCGCGCATGCCGGCCCCGACCTTCCACTGGCTGCTCGACACCAGCCTGCCGTTCGCGCGCTTCCTGCTGATGCAATTGAACGAGCGGCTCGGCCAGTTCATCGGCATGGTCGAAAACGACCGCCTGCTCGACATCAACACCCGCGTCGCGCGCTGCCTGGCGTCGATGTTCAACTCGCAGTTGCATCCGGGCGTGGAGACGCTGGTGCAGATCTCGCAGGAGGAGATCGGCCTGCTGTCGGGTTCCTCGCGCCAGAGGGCCAACCAGGCGCTGCAGGTGCTGGAAAAGCACGGCCTGCTGCACCTCGACTACGGCGGCATACGCGTGCTCGACCTCGACGGGCTGCGCCGCTTCGAGGGCTGATCCGCCACGCTGGCGCTCTTCTTTACCCGAGGCATGTATTTGATCGAGGCCCTGGTGCGACAAGGCGGCGCCGCGCGCGCCGCCGAACCGAACAAAAACGAACTGTTCGGGCATAATTGGCGGGCTTGATCCCGATCAACCCGTCCCCCCGTTCCCGATCCCGACTCCATGGCTAACAACTGGCCGATCCGCCGACATTTGTTCGCCCTCGTGCTGGCCATCGTCTTGCCGATGCTCGGCTTGCTGGCCTATTCGCTGCAGGCCGATGTGCGCAGCAGCCTGCGCGAGGCGAGCAACGGCACCGAGACGGTGGCGCAGATCGCCGCCGCCGACGCCCAGCGCTTCATCAACGACGCGCGCCTGATCCTCGACGGCCTGGCGCGACGGCCCAAGGTGCGCGCGCTCGATCCGGGCAATTGCGACGAGATCCTGCGCGACTATAAGAATTTCCTGCCGCAGTTCATCAACATGGCGATCGCCGACGCCGCCGGCAGCGTGGTTTGTTCGGCCATGGCGCCGCCGGGCGCCGCGCGCGCCTCGATCGCCGGCTCG
>JACMLV010000598.1 GCA_014379395.1 Burkholderiaceae bacterium | reverse complement strand
TCGGTGCGCGCCGACAGGTCCATGTTGCCGCTGGCGATCTGGCCGGCGGCGCTGGAAATGGCCTCGGTGCCCTCGCGCACCCGGCCGGCGATGTCGGCCAGGCTGTCGCGCATGCGCTTGAGCGCCACTAGCAAACTGGCCTGGTCGCGCCCGGCCGTGTCGATGCGCACCGCCAAATCGCCGGCGGCGATCTGGCCGGCGATGGCGGCCGCCTGATGCGGCTCGCAACCGAGCTGGCGCATCAGGTTGCGGCGCACGACCAGCAGGAACAGGCTGACCACGGCGATCGCGCCGATCAGGATCGCCAGCATGACGCCGCTGGCGTTGGCGATGTCGCCCTTGGCGCGCTCCTCGTCGGCGGCGTTGCGCTTGGTCGCTATCTCGACCAGCCGATTGATGGCGGCGCGGTGCGTGTCGTAGCGCGCCTTCATCGCGCCGAGCGCGGCGCCGGCGGCGGCCGCGTCGTCGCGCTCGAGCGCCGGGATGAACTGCTCGAAGGCGAACTGGTAGAACTCCTGCGCCGGCTTGTCGGCCTGCACCAGCAGCAAGTCCCTCATCGACTCCTCCAAACCCTCCCGTATCCAAAAGGCGTGGCGCGTGTCGTAATCGGCCTTCAAGGCTTTCAGATTGTCGATCAGCGCCTTGCGCTCGGCGGGCGCCGCGCCGGCCGCCTGCAAGGACACCAGATACGATTCGATGATGTATTCGGGCGGCGGCAGGATATCGGCGATCAAGTCCTTGCCCTGCACGATGCGCTGGTACAGCGGGCCGTTGACCTTCAGCTCGCCGAGCACCTTGAACGACCACGCGCCGTACAGCGCGAAGCCGGCCACCAGGATGGCCAGCAGCGCCGCGAACAGGTGCGCGAGTTTCATATTCGCCAGTTTCATTGTCTCTTCCTTTTTTATCGTTATCGGTGCGCCGCGCGCTGCACCAAATGCAACAAAACGGGACCGGGAACCTTGTTACGCAAAAAGCATGCCTCAATAGCCACAATTTCAAGTCACTATGAAACGCACCGATCAACGAGCGGCCGCGGCCCAACGCAGTGCAATATCCGGATCGTTTCCGTCATCTTTTGTCCAGTTTGGTGCATAAGCAACAAATGCGGTTGGCGCAGCGGCGTCACCAGATTTCCATCGGAATCCAAGAGAGAACGCAGGCCACTGGCGCGCGCATCGGAAGGGAGAAATGCGGCGTGCGCGATTGCGCCGGTCAGGTGGCGGCGTATTATGAAAGCGGCTGCGCGAGCCGGGAAATGCTACCTGTCGCGCCCATACCCGCAAAGGAAACGAACATGGCACCAGTGCCTTTCGACACCCAAAAATTCGTGGAAACGTTGACTGCTTCGGGTTTGCCGGCGGCACAGGCGAAGGCGATCTCGTCTGCCTTTCGCGAACTCAGGGCTGAACTCAAAAGTGAGATGCTTGAACTCAGGAATGAGCTCAAGGCCGACATATTCGCACTTAGAAATGACCTTGATAAACTGAGAGATGAATTCAAGCTCGAGATGCACCAGCTCGAACTGCGCATGACGCTCAAGCTCGGCGCCGCGATGGTGATCATGATCGGGGCGACCGCGGCCATCGTGAAGTTGTAGCAAAGCCGACAAACAGAACAAATCCCACCGGCGGCGCCAGCACCGGCCGCGCCGCCATCCCGCCCACTATCCTCAACCCGCCTTGCGCTGCTCGCCGTCCAATCCGGTCAGCGCGGCGCCGTCCTCGATGTTGAAGCATTGCGCATAGTCGTTGCAGGCGCGGCAGTTGGGCGACTTGCACACGAACAGGTCGGCGCGCTCGCACAGCTGGCGGTAGAAGAATTTCTTCCACTTCATGTTGCCCGTGTTGCGCTCGGCCAAGCTGGTGAAATGGTGCTTCATCAGCCACGACAACGTGGCCCGGTTCGGCAAGCCGAGGTCTTGCCACAGATGGTTCTGGCCCATGCTGGCGGTCGCCAGCGCGTGCGCCAGCCATAGGGATTCCTGGTCGTCGAAGCTGCGGTTTTCCAGCAGCATCGCGAGCAGGTCGTCGAACTCGTCGAAGGCGTCGTGCGCCTCCTCCCGCCACAAGGAATCGGCGTCGAAGCCGAACGGCAGGTCGGGAAAATAGCGCTCGCGCAGCGCCGCCATCGCCTTGCCGTCCAGGCCGGCGATGGCGACGTCATACGGCGCCTCGCGCTGCGGCGCCAGCGCGATCACGCCGGCGAAGGCGAGCGTGACCACGTGGTCGGGATGCAAAGCGGCTTCAATCAGTTCCACGTAACCTTGTTCATGCTTGCTCATGGCGCTACTCCCGGATGGCTGTGGTTGTCGATACCGCCAATGCTGCAAATCCTGTGCCAGAGGAAACTTACACTTGCGCCGGGGCGTGCGAGTAGCACTTCTTGGGGCAAATCTTGGAACACGCTTCGCAGCCGATGCAGTTCTCCTTGTGCGACACCGTCATCACCTTCTTTTCATATTCCTCGTCATCGTCGCCGTCGACGTCGATATGCACCCGCTCGCCCTCGTCGTCCAGGCCGACCAGTTCGAGCACGTCGCGCGCGCAGACCTTGAAGCAGCGGCCGCAGCCGATGCACTTGTCCTCGTTGATGCTGGTGACAAATTGCGGAGTCCATAATTCGCCGCCCGGCAGCGTCACGGTGAAGTCAGCCATACCATTTCCTTTGTGATGGAAGGGGCGCGCGCGGCGCCGCCTTCGGTGTCGATAAAATCAGCCGCCGGCGGCGGCCAGCGCCTTGCGCGCCTCGGCCAGCGCGGCGTGCGCCTCGTAGGCCCGGCCGGCCAGCTCGGGAATCTTCTCCCAGCCGGTCGGCAGGTCTTCCGACAGGTCGTGCAGGTCCATTTTCAGCGCCGTGGCCTGCTGGTTGAGCTTTTTCACCTGCGCCTTGAGCGTGTCGAGATCGGCCATGTGCGCTCCTTAACCGTAGTTGACGACGTCGGGGTAGGTCTGGATCATCTCGACCGCCGCCGCCACCGTCTTGGCGCCCTCGTCGGCCAGCTTGTCCATCGTCTCGAAGCCGAAGCGGTGCACGTCGCGCAGGTATTTGTTGACCACCACCAGGCGCCCGGCGGTCAGCACCAGGCGGCCGAAACCCTCGTGCGACATCTTCATCATCGGCGTGGCGACCGAGCCGGTCTGGCGCTCGATGGCCAGGCCGACGGCGTTATAAAACAGCTCCAGGCGCCACAGCGTCTCCGGGTCCGGGTCGCCGATGATCGGCATTTCGCGGCGCTGCTCCTTGCTGATGATGTAGGGCGCGAGCAGCACTTCGTCGCTCTTGCCTTCCCAGGCGCCGTGGCTGTCCTGGGCGCGCCATTGCTTGACCAGTTCGCGCACGAACGGGGTGTCGATGGCGGCGACGGCGTCGATGGTGGTGTCACTCATGGCTGGCCTCTTCCTCAAAGTTGATGTCGCGTTCCTGCCCCTTCAGCAGCGCCTTGCGCAGCCAGGGCGGTGGCGTGCCTTGCAGCACCACTTGCAGCTTTTCCAGTATCTCCAGGATCGGCTCCGGCTGCGCCAGCTTGACCGGATGGATCTTGCAGGCCACCACGCGGGCGGCGGCCGAACCGCCGATCGCCGCCACGTAGACGATGGCGCAATCCATGATCGCCTCGAGCTTGGGCGCCAGCTTGTCCTCGTCGCCGTCCTCCTGCAGATCGCCCTCGAAGCTGAGGGCGCGGTCGAAGCTGTAGCCGTCCGGCGAGATGTCGTAGATGGCGATGTTCTTGGCCCAGCCGAAGTGGGCGTCCACCCTCAGCAGGTCTTGTGTGGCAAATGCGATTTTCATGGCCGACTCCTTAAAAAGTGAACTGATTACGCCTGCGCGACCGCTTGCAGGCTCGCTTCCGGCAATTGCCAGGTATCCGGGGTGACGTGGTGTTCATCGGCGAGGAACAGGTTGCCGATGTCGAAAATGAGGCGCCGCGTGCCGCGGTAGCCGACCGACAACTGGTGTCCGGCGCCGAGGCGGTCGAACAGCGGCAGGCCGGCGCGGTGGAACGGAATCTTCAGGCGCGCCGCCGCCTGGCGGCCGTGCGAATGCGTCACCAAGAGGTCGCAGCCGGCGGCGCCGTGCTCCAAGTCCTCCAGGTCGCCGATCAGCACCTCGGCCACGTCCAATTGCGCCAGCGCCGCCGACTGGGTGGTCGTCACCGCGCTCTGGATCTCGCAACCCATCTCGGTCAGCCAGGCGCCCAGCGCCAGCAGCAGATCGGGCTCGGCGCCGATGGCGACTTTTTTCCCGCCGAAGAAGAAGTGGCCGTCCAGCATCGCGTCCTGCAACTGGCTGCGCAGGCGCCGGCTTTTGGCCGGCACCTGCTGGCCCGACAGCTTCGACAGATAAGACAGGAAGCGGTCGTTCGGTTCCAGCCCGGTGAGCCGGTCGAACAGGGTGTACGGCACGCCGGTGATTTCCTCCAGCGCGACCGCGCATTCGCGCATTTGCTCGCCGACGGCGATGGTCGCCACCGAGGCGCCCATCGAGCGCATCTCGGCCAGCGTGGTGCCGCCCATGGTGGTCGGGCTGAACTGGTCGGACATGTGGCCGTCGAGCGAGCCCGAGACGTCCGGCACGACGATCGCCTTCAGGCCGAACGACTCGATGATGTCGCGCAGCTCCTCGATGTCGGCCGGGGTCAGGTGGCAGCCGGCGAGCAGGGTGACTTGTTTCGGGTCCTGGATCCCGCTCGGCGTGGCCAGCTCGCGGATCATCGCCAGCACGGCGCTGGCCCAGCCGTCCTGGAACGCGCCGACGTAATCGGGCGTGGAGGCGTAGACGATGGCGGTGTCCTCCAGGTCGGGATGGCGCTGGCGGATCAGCTTCAGATAGCTCTCGACGTCGTCGCCCTTGGTCTCGGTCAGGCCGGTCGAGCAGATGCCGATCAGGTCCGGCTTGGTGCGCGCGCGGATGTTGAGGATCGCCTTTTCGACGTTGTCCATCCCGCCCAGGATGCTGGAAACCTCGTTCATGGCGGTGGTCTGGAGCGGAATCGCCTCGCGGAAGTGGCGCACCAGCAGCACCAGGCCGAACGAGGTGCAGCCCTGCGAGCCGTGCATCACCGGCATGCAGCGGTTCATGCCGAGGAAGGCGTAGGAGGCGCCGAGCGTCGAACTCATCTTGAGTGGATTGACGGCGGCGGCTTTGAAAGCGGTTTTCACGGTGGCCATGCTAGTTCCCCTGTTCCGCTTCGTTCCACGGCGCCGGCGCGCGCACTTGTTGCCAGACCGGGTTGTGGAGGGCTTTGTCGATTTCCTCCACCAGCTTGACCATGCCTTCGTAGCCGGCGTAGCCGTGGTGGCGCTCCTGGTTGATGTCGAGCCAAGGCATTTTTGCCTTGAGCGCGACAAACTGCGAACGCCCGCCGGAGAGCATGATCTCGGCGCGCGCCTCGGACAACATCGTGTACATCTCGCGCGGCGTCATGTTCTCGATCATGTGGGCCTCGTCGCCCATGATCTCCTTGATGCGCGCCTTGTCCTCCTTGGTCGACTTCTTGACGCTGGTGCCGACGATCTCGATGCCGACCTCCTGCAGCGCGGCGACCACCGACCACGACTTGACGCCGCCGGTGATGAGCAGCACGCGGCGCCCCTTCAGGCGCGCCTTGAACGGCTCGAGCCGGGCCCAGGCGCGCGCCTCCTCGGCCGCGATCAGGGCCTCGGTGCGGGCCAGGATGCCGTCGGGCGCGCCCTGGCGCACCAGCAGTTGCGCGATCTGGCGCAGCGAGTCGGAGGTGTCGGCGATGCCGTAGAAGGAGCCTTCGAAAAAGGGGATGTTGTAGCGCTCGTCCATCTTGCGCGCGACGTTGATCATCGCCTTCGAGCAGACCATCATGGCGGCCTTGGCGCGGTGCGAGTACGCCACTTCGCGGTAGCGCGCGTCGCCGCAGATGCAAGAGAGGATGCGCACGCCCATCGCGTCGAGCAGCGGCTTGACCTGCCACAGCTCGCCCGACAGGTTGTAGTCGCCGATGATGTTGATGTCGTAGGGCGTGACGTAATCGGGCTCCTCGGTGCCGATCACGTAGTCGAGCAGCGCCTCGCCGCCCAACTTGTTGCCCAGGTTTTTCACGCCGGCGAAGCCGGGCGCGTTGACCGGGATGACCGGCTTGTCGAAGGCCTTGCTGGCCGCCTTGCAGACCACCTCGATGTCGTCGCCGATCAGGGCGGTGACGCAGGTCTGGTACACGAACACGGCCGGCGGGTCGTACTTCTGGATGATTTCGCGGATCGCCTTGTAGAGCCGCTTCTCGCCGCCGTAGACGACGTCGAGTTCACTGATATCGGTGGTGAAACCGGTGCGATAGATGTCCGGGCCGGACGACAGCGAATGCCGGTTGTCCCACGAATTGCCCTCGCAGGCGATCGGACCGTGCACCAGATGGGCCACGTCGACGATCGGCTGCAGGGCGATTTTTGCGCCGTCGAAGGCGCAGCCGCCGGCGGCGGCGCCGGGGGAAAGCTGGGTCGAGCAGCCCTTCTTGCGCTCCTTGCCCGATTTGCCCTGATTCTTCTCGCATGCGGGCTCGTCGAACACTTCCTGAATCCTGACCTTAAGCGTTTGCATGGTGCTCCCCCGGCGTCGAGCGTTTTTTTAGAATTTCACGAGAATGTCTTCGTTGCGCACGATGTACTGGCAGGCCAGGCGGAACGGCGGCGGCGTGTCGCTGTTCTCGGCCGCTTCGATCTGCTCGTGGGTGATCTTGCCGGCCAGTTTCAGCACCGACTTTTCCTTTTCGGTCAGCGCGATCGCGTAGGGCGTGGCGCCCGACAGCACCGAGACGTCGACCACGCAGGAACCGCAGATGCCGTTCTCACATTCGCATTCGACCGGGACCTGGTTTTTCTTGGCGACCGACAGCAGCGTGTGGGTGTCGCCGGCGACGGCGTAGACGGTGACGTCCTTGGCCATGTTGGGGGAGGAAAATGTAACGTTTGCCATGATGCATCCTTCTGGTAAGAGTGGTGGCGCCGTCCCCACGAGGGAACGGACGGCGTAGAAGCGGTAGGGTGGGCACGCCTTTGTGCCCACGCGGTTCGCCGTCTCCGCGTGGGCACGATAAAGCCGTGCCCACCCTACTTTCTTAGCGGATGATGTCGTACGAGTAGTCCGTCTTGGCGGTGTCGATGGTGTGGGCATCGAGCGCTTCGAAGTATTCGTCGAGCAAGGTCACCAGCACGCGCAGCGAACCGGCGTAGCCCCAGATCGGGAAGCGGTGGTGGTGGTGGCGGTCCATGATCGGGAACACCAGGCGGATCAGCGGGACGTTGCAATCGCGCTCCAGGTATTTACCGTAGGTGTTGCCGATCAGGAAGTCGACTGGCTCGGTGAAGAGCAGCGAACGCAGGTGCCACAGGTCGCGCTTCGGATAGACCTTGCAGTTCTTGCCGAACGGCGAGGCGTCGAACAGGGCCTGGACTTTTTCGGCCCAGTCCTTGTCGCCGTTGGTCGAGAGCACGTGGGTCGGCTCGGCGCCCAGTTCGAGCAGGAAGGCGACCATGCCGAGCAGGAAGTCAGGATCGCCGTACAGGGCGTACTTCTTGCCGTGCAGGTGGGCCTGGGAATCGGCCATGGCGTCGACCAGGCGGCCGCGTTCCAGTTCCAGTTCCTTCGAGATCGGCTTGCCGGTCACGCGCGACACTTCCATCAGGAACTGGTCGGTGCCCTTGACGCCCATCGGGTGGTGCAACTTGATGACTTCCTGGCCCTTTTCGGCGATGTACTTGGCCGTTTTTTCGGTGCCGATGGTCTGGAACACCACGGTCGCCTTGGCGTTGATCGCCTCGCACACTTCTTCCTTGCTGGTGCCGCCATCGTACATGCGGAACTCGCCGTCGGTCGGGGTGTTCCAGGTGTCGGACGGATCGCAAATGATGGTGTGGGCGACGTCCATCGACTTGAAGATGCGGCGCACTTCCGGCAGGTTGCCGACCACGAAGCCGTCGAAGCCGCCGATGAAGTTGATCGACTCGTTCGGCTTGCGCTCGAGCTTGGGCGCGGTGCCGGCCTTGCCGTCCCAGAAGTGGGTCAGCACGCCCTTGACCGCGTTGTCGTAGCCGGTGATGTGGCTGCCGACGAAAGCCGGGGTGTGGGCGAACGGCACGTCGAAGTCCATCGGCAGGCTGCCCTTTTCCTTGGCGCCCTTGATGAACGAGTCCAAGTCGTCGCCGATCACCTCGGCCATGCAGGTGGTCGAGACGGCGATCATCTCGGGCTTGTAGAGCGACGAGGCGTTGGCCAGGCCGTCGATCATGTTGTTCAAGCCGCCGAACACGGCCGCGTCTTCCGTCATCGACGAGGAGACCGCCGAAGTCGGCTCCTTGAAGTGGCGCGAGAAGTGCGAGCGGTAGTAGGCGACGCAGCCTTGCGAGCCATGCACGAACGGCAGGGTGTTCTTGAATCCGACGGCGGCGAAGACCGCGCCCAGCGGCTGGCAAGCCTTGGCCGGGTTGACCGTCAGGGCTTCCCGGGCGAAGTTCTGCTCCTGGTACTCCTTGGTCTTGGTCCATTCGCGCACGTCCTGGACTTTTTCCACCGGAACGGCAAACTCGAAATTCTTCTTCTTGTTTTCGAACAGTTCCACGTATTCCGGCTGACGGAACAGATTTTCGTGGTCCAGGATGTTATCGGCATTCTGAGGCATGATGAAATTCCTTTAAATCTGGTTAAAAAGTGCGGCCTGGTGGCGGGGACGTGTACAGCGTGCGGCCCCGCGACTGATCGAATCAGTCCTTCCAAGGCGCCTTGGTCAAACCCCAAACCGGGCTGTTGATCGCCATGTCCATGTCACGCGCGAAGATGCCGAAGCCGTCGTAGCCGTGGTAAGGACCCGAGTAATCCCAGGAGTGCATCTGACGGAATGGCACGCCCATCTTCTGGAACACGTACTTTTCCTTGACGCCCGAGCCGACCAGGTCAGGCTGGATCTTCTCGACGAATTTTTCGAACTCGTAGCCGGTCACGTCGTCGTAGATCAGGGTGCCGTCCTTGACGTAGTGGGTGGTGCGCTGATAGTCGTCGTTGTGGCCGAATTCGTAGCCGGTGCCGACCACGATCATGCCCAGGTCTTCATAGGCGCCGATGACGTGGCGCGGACGCAGGCCGCCGACGAACAGCATCACGGTCTTGCCTTCCAGGCGCGGCTTGTACTTGGCGATCACGGCGGCGTTCAACGCTTCATACTTGGCGATCACGCGCTCGGCGCCGGCCTTGATGGTGTCGTCGAAGTAGGTGGCGATTTCGCGCAGGCTGGCGGCGATCTTCGATGGGCCGAAGAAGTTGTACTCGACCCATGGAATGCCGTATTTCTCTTCCATGTGGCGCGAGATGTAGTTCATCGAACGGTAGCAATGCAGCACGTTCAATTTGGCTTTCGGGGTGTTCTCCATTTCCGCCAGGGTGCCGTCGCCGGACCACTGGGAGATCACGCGCAGGCCCATCTCCTCGAGCAGGATGCGCGACGACCAGGCGTCGCCGCCGATGTTGTAGTCGCCGATGATGGCGATGTCGTACGGGGTCGAGACGAAGGTGCTCTTGGCTTGATCCTTCTTGTCGAAGACCCACTCTTTGATCGCGTCGTTGGCGATGTGGTGGCCGAGCGATTGCGACACGCCGCGGAAACCTTCGCAGCGCACCGGCACGATCGTGTGGCCGTTCATTTCCTTCGATTTCTTCTTCGACACGGCTTCGATGTCGTCGCCGATCAGGCCGATCGGGCATTCCGACTGGACCGAGATACCCTTGTTCAACGGGAACAGGACCTGGACTTCGTCAAGCAGCTTCTCGAGCTTCTTGTCGCCACCGAAGACAATGTCCTTTTCCTGGAAGTCGGAGGTGAACTGCATGGTGCCGTAGCTGTCGATGCCGGTGGTGCCGACGTAGTAGTTACGACGCGAGCCCCACGAGTACTGGCCGCAGCCGACCGGGCCGTGGCTGATGTGGACCATATCCTTGATCGGACCCCAGACCACGCCCTTCGAGCCGGCGTAGGCGCAGCCGCGAATGGTCATGACGCCGGGCACCGATTTGATGTTCGATTTGACGTTGCAATCGGTCTTGCCTTCTTCCTGGACGCTCAAATGCTTGGCACGACGCTTCGCGGTCTTCTCAGGATAGGCCTTGAGTGTTTCGTCGATCAATTCCTTGTTGCGTGTGATGGTTGCTTCAACTGTGAGGCTCATATGCCCTCCAAAAAAAACGTGAATAGTCTGGTTTGCCGCGCAGGCGGCGCCGGATCAGCCCGGCGCCGCCC
>JACMLV010000597.1 GCA_014379395.1 Burkholderiaceae bacterium | reverse complement strand
TCGGGGGCCGGTGCCGATCGTCCGGCGGAAGAGTCAGCCGGCCGATCATAGGCAAACCGCGCCGGCGCGGGCACCGATTAGGCCACCGCGCGAACGAGCGGGTAGGCCCGCCCCGCCGCAGCCGGCGCCGCGGCAACCGGCGCGACGGCCGGCACCGGCGGCGTGGCGGGCCGGGGCGCGACCGCCGGCGCGCTTTGGCTGACGCCGCAAAACGGGCAAAACGCCACCCGGCGCGGAAACGTCCGGGCGCAGGCCTCGTTGACACAGTAAAAAATCGGATCATCCATCACAACATCGCCTCGTCATTGTTCGGGTGGAACCTGCTGCGCCACGGCTTGCCTCACTGCGGATCGGGAATCGCGTCGTCGTCCGGGTCCGGGATTGCCGGGGCGAACCAGGGCGCCAGCTCCGGCAAGTCGGCGGCCAGGCGCCACTGGTCGACGCGCGGCGACCAGTCCATGTTCCACACCTTGGTGCCCGGCTGGACCTCGCCGCGCGCGATCTTGGCGGCCAGCTCGTCGCGCGAATACGGACCCTGCTGGGTGCGGTTCAAAAACACCTTATAGGCCGCCGCCGGCTTCGCCACCGGCGCGGCCAGCAGGTCGGCCGCCAGCGACTCGCTGCTCAAAAATTCCGCGCGCGGCACGCGCTTGTCGCGCACCTGCTCGACTTCCCACGGATAGGCGTCGGCGGCCGAATCGGCGACCGGCTCGCTCCACGCGTCGAGCGTGGCCAGCGCGCGCTCGATCATGGCGTCGCCGACGGCCGGGTTCATCGCCTGCGCGCGCTTGAGCCATTCCTCGTGCAGGCGCTGGGCGGTGATCGCCGGCAGCGACGGCGACGGCCGCTGGGCGCCGCTCTCGTCGGTCTCCAGGCGCGGCTGGTAGATGTGCTGCCGGTAGTGGCGCATCAGCGCGGCCAGCAGCGCCATCTGGCTGGCGCCGACGGCGGCCAGGCGCTGGCGCACGGCCGCCACGACGCGGTCGCGGTAGTACGGCGCCAGTCCGCTCGAGCGGATCGAGAACTCGTTGCCGATCTGGCGCCACTCGCCCGAGCCCGGCTCGACTTCGAACAGGTACTGGCCGCGCGGCTGGAACAGCGCCTCGCGCTCGCCCAGGTCGGCGCGGCGGCGGATCACGCCGAGCACGGTGGCCTGCAGGAAATAGGCGTAGTCGTCGGCCAGCCGGATCAGCTCGTCCATCGACGGCGCGATCGGATGCCGGAAGCGGGTCGCGTCGAAGTGCAGATGGGTCGGAATCTTCGGGTTCTCGATCTGGTACGAGGCGCGCCAGGCCGGCAGAGCGCGCAGCACCGTCATCGGCACGCCGGACAGCTCGATGTAGCAAACCGCCTTGCCGCCGATGCCGGTGTTGACGATGTTGACCAGCTCGCCCGTGAACCAGTTGCTCGGCGCGGCGGCGCGGATTTCCGGCTCCAGCTTGCGCCAGGCGGCGGCGTCGCTGACGCCGATGAAGCATTTGAACTGGTCGGCGGCGGGCGTGAACTCGGCGCCGAAGCGCGCGCCGATCCACGGCATCGCGCTGCCGAGCCACTCGTTGAAGATGCGTGCGCGCTCGAGCGGCGCCATCGCGCCCAGGCGCTCGAGCAAGGGGTCGGTCGGCGCGCTCTGGCCGAGCCGCTCGGCGCCGAGCGCGGTCTGGGCGCGGCGGAACAATTTGAGCAGCAAACTGGCGCGCAACCGCTCGTCGCCCAACTGCGGGAACAGGCGCGCCGAACCGCCGAATTCCTGCAGCACCTCCTCGCTCCACTGGGCCACCTCGGCCGACAGGCGCACCGCCTCGGGCGCGCTGTCGGTGGCCAGCTTCATGTAGGTGGCGTGCTCGTGGCCGGCGTCCGCGCGCAGCTGCTCGATGCGCTGGCCGACCGCCACCAGCATCGCCTCGACGCAGCGGCGGCCCTCGTGGAATTCGCCGGCGATGCCGCTCCACACCGGCTGGCCGGCCTGGTCCACGGAGCGCGCCTCGCCGAGCCAGTCCGACAGCGCGCGCAGCACCTCGAGCACCTGGCCGGAGGCCACCGCCAGCAGGTGGAAGCGCAAGTAGTCGGCGATGTCGCGCTTGAGGTGGTTCATCACCTCGCGCACCTGCGCCTCGCGCCCGAAGCGCTTGCCGGCCGCCTGCGCCAGGTGGCTGAGCGACTCCTCGACCTGGCGCGTGCGCAGCGCGTCGCGCAGGTCGCGGTAGCGCTGGGCGTTGCGCTCGACGCCCGGCAGGTCGCGATGCGCGATGCGGCCCTTGATCTGCTCGAGCAGCGAGAGCACGAATTCGAGCCCGCCCTGCTTGCGGTCGTCGAGCAGCGCGTACAGCTGCTCGCGCGCGCGGCCCTTCAGGCGCAGCAGCAATTCGGCGGTGTGGCGCTTGATGCGGTCCTCGCTGGTCTCGGCGCTGGCGCCGGCCTCGCGGATGGCGTCGCGCTCCAACTGCGGCAGCAGCTCGGCGACCTTGTCGCGCCACAGCTTCAACTCGTAGGCGCCCATGATGCGTTCGATCTCGAGCTGCACCTTGCTCTCGACGCGCTCGAGCAGCGAGCGGCCGTCGCGGTCCTGCAGCAGCAGGTTCGTCAGCGCGTATTCGGGGAACGGCGTGACGTCGACGGTGCCCTTTTTGAAATCGGGGAAGGCGTCGAACGGCTGCTCGCTCATGGCCAGCTGCTCGCGCATGAAGACGTCGCGGTCAAAGTCGCCGGCGCGCCGGGCCGGGCCGCCGTCGACCGCCAGCAGGCCGAAAAAGGCCTGCACCATCAGCGCCGCCAGCTCGTAGGCGCGGATGTCCTCGCGCACGCCCTGCTGGGTGTCGAGCACGGCCTGGCCGAAGGCGGAATAGACCTTCGAATACGACAGCCGCAAATCGCCGAAGCGCTGCTCCGGCACGCGCGGATTGAACGGCCCGAGCTTGTGCTGCTGCTGGTTGACGGCGACCGAGCGCTTGCGGTTGGCGAAATCGGCCGAGGCGAAATCCTCGAACAGCGAGTCGGCCACCATCTGGTACAGGTCCTTGATGTCCTGGGTGGCCTTGCCGGCCAGGTTGGCGTTGTCGACCAGGTACACGTCGTCGAACGGCGCGCCCTTGCCCATCAGGCTGTCCGGCTCGGCCCAGCGCACCTGCGCGTCCATGTCGCGCATCGCCGTCTCCAGCTCCATCAGGGTGGCGTAGGCGTTGGCCTCGGTGCGCTCCTTGTTGGCGCGGGAGTAGGCCGACGGCAGGAACAGGATCAGGTCGACCTGGCTGTCGGCCACCTCCTGGCGCGCGATGGCCTTGGCGAGCCAGCCCAGGTCGAGCGCGCTGCCGGCGCCGGTGCCGCCGGCGCAGGAGGCGATCACGACGATGCGGAACTTGGAGGTGTCCACTTGCAGGCCGAGGCGCTGGTAGTTTTCCTTGCGCTCGTTGCCGGCGTTGCTGCTCAAGAAATTGAGCGCGCCCTTGATGCGCCCGCGCAGCTTCGGATACTTGTCGAACAAATACAGGCGCGCCACCGCGCGAATTTGCCCGGTGCCCTGGGACGGGTCGAAGCCGAGCGAGCGCAGCTTTTTCGGGCGCAGCGGCATCCACGCCTCGATCAAGGGAAAGCGCGCCAGGCTGTCGTCGGACTCGTGGTACTGCGGCAAGTCGAGATACTCGACCAGGCGCTCCTCGTCGCTCAGGCGCACCAGCTCGTACCACGGGTCGCTGCGCTGCGACTTGCCCTCGTCGATCTTGGCGCCGCTGTCGAGGTCGAAGTGCAGGAAACGCGCCACCGGAAACTGGGCGATCGACTCGACCCGGGTCGGATGGCGCCGGTTCCACACCTCGGCCAGGATGCGGCGCCGGACGCGCAGCAGCACCTCCATGCCGGTGCCGCCGGCGCCGATGAACAGGGTCGGGCGCAGGTCGATCTTGAGCTCGGCTTTGCGCTCGCTCGCGCCGGGGGTTGGGGAGAACTCAGCCATGATGCTCCTTCAAGTAAACGGCCGGATCAGCGCCGGCCGACCAGCAAGGCGCCCACCAGCGCGGCGGCGCCGACGACCAGCAGCGGCGCGGTGACGGCCAGGCTCAGGTACTTGGCGGCGTTGACCGCCGCCAGCACCGCCGCCGCGCTCAGGAACAGCAGGCCGGCGAACAACAACCAGCCGGCCGAACCGGCCGCCGAGGGCGCCACCCGGCGCACCACCAGATGCTGGGTGAAGGCGTTGCGCGCGAAAAAGAAGATGACCATCAGCACCAGCAACACGGCGCCGCCGACGGCCAGGTCGCGCGCCGAGGTGTCGCTGGC
>JACMLV010000596.1 GCA_014379395.1 Burkholderiaceae bacterium | reverse complement strand
GTCTCGGCGCCGGGGGCCGCGGCTTCCTCGGCGGGCGCTGCCGGTGCTTTCGCGCCGGCAACCTTGGCTTCTTCCGCAGCCTGCGCTTCGGCGATCGCTTCCTTCTTGCGGCGCTCGGCTTCGGCGTCGCGCTTGGCGCTCACTTCGGCCTGCTGGCTGGCCTTGGCTTGCGCCTCCTTCTCGGCGTCGAGCTTGGCCAGACGCTCCTGCTTCTCGCGCAGATCGGCTTCCTGGCGGGCGATCAGCTCGGCCTGGCGACGCATTTCCTCTTCGCGGCGGGCCACTTCGGCCAGGTCGATCACCGGCGCGGCGGGCGCGACCGGAGCCGGCGCCGGGACGATGTCGTCGCGCTGGACGAAGGTGCGCTTCTTGCGCACCTCGACCTGGATCGTGCGCGACTTGCCAGTGGCGTCGGCCTGCTTGATCTCGGTCGTTTCCTTGCGCGTCAGCGTGATTTTCTTCTTCTCGGTGTCAGCCGCGGCGCCGTGGGTACGGCGCAGATGATCCAACAGCTTGTCCTTATCATCTTTCGACAATGGATCTGACGTCGAACTTTTCTCGACGCCGGCAGAACGCAGCTGCGTCAGCAGCAAATCTGCAGGCATCTTCAGTTCGGTGGCAAATTGGGCTACGTTGTTACTCGCCATTCAGTCCTCTTTTCTATGTGTCGCGGAGATGATAAAGATACTCAAATTAAGCCTTGGCGGTTTCGGCCAGACTCCAGGCCTTGGCTTGCAGCGCCTTGGCCCGGTCGTCGTATTTCGAGTCAACCAACTTCATCTCATCGTCGGTCACATCCTTGAATTCACTTCCAATCAATTCGCGCGCACGGTCCGCCGACAAGGCCAGGATTGCGCCAAACTCGTCATATGCCAGTGCGGCAAAAGCTTCCACGGTCTTGATACCAGCCAGACCCAGCTTGCCGGCGGTGATGCGATCCATGCCTTCCAGACCGACCAGCGCCTCGTCCATGCCTTCCAGACCTTCTTCCGAGGCGATCGCCTCGGTGACCAGCGCATCGCGCGCCCGGGTCCGCAATTCATTGACAGTATCCTCGTCAAACGACTCGATTTCCAGCATTTCGGAGATCGGCACGTAGGCGATTTCTTCCAGACTGGCGAAACCTTCTTCCACCAGAATGTCGGCCACTTCCTGGTCGACGTCGAGCTTTTCCATGAACAGCACGCGCACGGCGGCCGTTTCCTGGGCCGCCTTGTCGGCCGATTCCTCGGCCGTCATGATGTTGATCTTCCAGCCGGTCAGTTCGGCGGCCAGGCGCACGTTCTGACCCGAGCGGCCGATCGCGATGGCCAGGTTTTCCTCGTCGACGACGACGTCCATCGCGTGCTTTTCCTCGTCGACCATGATCGACGAGACGTTGGCCGGAGCCAGCGCGCCGATGACGAACTGGGCCGGATCGTCCGACCACAACACGATGTCGACCCGCTCGCCGCCCAATTCGCCGGTCACGGCCTGCACGCGCGAACCGCGCATGCCGACGCAGGTGCCGATCGGGTCGATGCGCTTGTCGGCCGTGTAGACGGCGATCTTGGCGCGCACGCCGGCGTCGCGCGCCGCCGATTTAATTTCCAGCAGGCCCTGCTCGATTTCCGGCACTTCCAGCTCGAACAATTTCATGATGAAATCGGGCGCGGTGCGCGACAGGATCACCTGCGGGCCGCGCATGTTGCGGTCGATGCGCAAGATGAAAGCGCGCACGCGGTCGCCGATGCGCAGGTTTTCCTTCGGGATCATCTGGTCGCGCGGCAGGCGCGCCTCGATCTTGCCCGATTCGACGATGGCGTCGCCGCGCTCCATGCGCTTGATGGTGCCGGTCACTAAAGAGTCGCCGCGCTCGAGGAAGTCGACCAGGATCTGCTCGCGCTCGGCGTCGCGCACGCGCTGGAGCACCACCTGCTTGGTGTCTTGGGCGAAGCGGCGGCCGAAGTCGAGCGATTCGATCGGCTCTTCGATATGGTCGTCGACTTCGATGTCGGGAATCTGTTCCTTGGCTTCGAAGTGGAGGATCTCCTGGTCCGGCAATTGCAGGCCGGCCTCGTCGGGCACCACGTGCCAGCGGCGGAACGATTCGAAGGCGCCAGACTCGCGGTCGATCGAGACGCGAATGTCGACCTCGCCCTCGTAGCGTTTTTTCGTGGCTTGCGCCAACGCGAATTCGAGCGCCCCGAAGACGACATCCTTATCGACGTTTTTTTCGCGCGCCAGCGCGTCAACCAATAACAAAACTTCGCGACTCATGCTTTGCGACTCCTAAAATCCACCTGCGGCACCAAGCGTGCCTTATCCACATCGGCGAGCGTAAACTCCAACAGCGCCGGACCATCCTTACCTTCAAATTCCAAACCCAACTGCTCGCCCACAGGTTCCTGCAAGACGCCCTGGAACGACTTGCGATTATTCGTGCCCGGCATCGCCGCGCGCAGCTTGACGATGGCCTCGCAACCGGCGAAGCGGACAAAGTCTTCCAGCTTGCGCACCGGGCGATCGAGCCCTGGCGAGGAGATTTCAAGCCGCTCGTAGGCGACGTTTTCAACCGTCAGCACGTGCGAGAGCTGATGGCTGACGGTGGCGCAGTCTTCGACCGTGATCGGGCCTTTTTCGGCCGCGTCCGCAGCGCTGAAATCGATGTAGACGCGCAGCACTCCGCGCTCGGCCCGTTCGACATCAACCAGCTCGTAGCCCAGACCGACGACGGTCTTTTCAATTAATCCCAACTGCTGCAAGAACATTCTCCAGATCAAAGCCGCGGCCAACGCGCCGCGCAAAACGATTCAACAAAAAAAAAAATGGGCATCTGCCCATCTTCTTGTATTTCCTTGCCAGATGAAAGCACCCTTCGCCAAACTGAAACCGCGAAGAAACTTTTATTAGGCTGTGGATTATAACCCTTTATCACCCCGGCCGCAATGCCGACAGGGGCGATAAATCGAAAATCCGCGACGCTTTACAGGCGCCGTTTTCAGGCTTTTAAGGCTTGCGGCGGCGCGGCATGCCGTGATCCATGCTGCCGCGCGGCTGCGGCGCGCGGGTTTGACCCTGGCCCGGGCCGGAGGCGTTGCGGCGCGGCCCGTTGTTGGCGAAGCCGAAAGCCGTTTGCAGCGGATCGGGCTGGCGCGGACCGCGCTGCGGCGCGCGCCCCTCGCCCTGAGCGCCGGCCGCGCGCGGCTGGCCGGAGAGCTGGCCCTGCGACTGGCCGCGGCCGGGACCGCGATTTTCGCCGGGACGAGCGGGGC
>JACMLV010000595.1 GCA_014379395.1 Burkholderiaceae bacterium | reverse complement strand
GAGTAAACTAGCGGGAACGCTGTTTCGCATTGGGCGATTCGAGCGATCTTGTGAATGCCTCCATGTCCGACACTGAAACACCTATTTCCCTTTTTTCCGACCTGAACCTGTCCGAGCCCTTGGTGCGCGCCCTCAAGGACGTCGGCTATGAAACGCCATCGCCGATCCAGGCCGCCACGATTCCGCTGTTGCTGAACAACCGCGACGTGCTCGGCCAGGCCCAGACCGGCACCGGCAAGACCGCCGCCTTCGCGCTGCCGATCCTGTCGCGCCTGGACCTGCGCCAAACCGCGCCGCAGGCGCTGGTCTTGGCGCCCACGCGCGAGCTGGCGATCCAGGTGGCCGAGGCGTTCCAGCGCTACGCGACCCACATTCCCGGCTTCCACGTGCTGCCGATCTACGGCGGCCAGAGCTACGGCCCGCAACTGTCGGCGCTGCGCCGCGGCGTGCACGTCGTCGTCGGCACCCCGGGCCGCGTGATCGACCATCTCGACAAGGGTTCGCTCGACCTGTCGCAGTTGAAGACGCTGGTGCTCGACGAGGCCGACGAAATGCTGCGCATGGGCTTCATCGACGACGTCGAGCGCATCCTCAAGGAAACGCCGGAATCGCGCCAGACCGCGCTGTTCTCGGCCACCATGCCGTCGGTCATCAAGCGCATCGCCACGACCTACCTGCGCGACCCGGCCGTGGTGACGGTGGCGGCCAAGACCGGCACCGCCGACAACATCCGCCAGCGCTACTGGCTGGTGTCGGGCATGCACAAGCTCGACGCGCTGACCCGCATCCTGGAGGCGGAAACGTTCGACGGCATGATCATCTTCGCGCGCACCAAGCTCGGCACCGAGGAATTGGCCGGCAAGCTGCAGGCGCGCGGCTTTTCGGCGGTCGCCATCAACGGCGACTTGCAGCAGGCCCAGCGCGAGCGCACCATCGCCCAGTTGAAGGACGGCAAGATCGACATCCTGGTCGCCACCGACGTCGCCGCGCGCGGCCTGGACGTCGAGCGCATCAGCCACGTCATCAACTACGACGTGCCGCACGATCCGGAGAGCTACACCCACCGCATCGGCCGCACCGGGCGCGCCGGGCGCAGCGGCGAGGCGATCCTGTTCATCACGCCGCGCGAGAAGAATCTGCTCAAGGCCATCGAGCGCTCGACGCGCCAGCCGATCTCGATGCTGGAACTGCCGACCATCCAGGCCGTCAACGACGTGCGGGTGGCCAAGTTCAAGGAGCAGATCAGCGCCACGCTGGCGCAGGGCGAGCTGGAGCAGTTCCAGTCGCTGATCGAGGACTTCGAGCGCGAGCAGAACATCCCGGCCGTGGAAATCGCGGCCGCGCTGGCGAAGATGGCGCGCGGCAATGTGCCGCTGCTGCTCGACAAGAACAAGCAGGCCGCCAGCACGTCGTGGGCCGACGAGCGTCCGGCGCGCCCCGAGCGCGCCGACCGCTTCGAGCGCAACGAGCGTCCGGAGCGTGGTGAGCGTTTCGAGCGTCCCGAGCGTTTCGAGCGTCCCGAGCGCAATGAACGCTTCGAGCGTCCAGAGCGGCCGGCGTTTGCGAAGAAGGAACGCGTGATCCGTCCGGCCGACGCCGGCATGCAGACCTTCCGCATCGAGGTGGGCCACGCGCACGGCGTCAAGCCGGGCAACATCGTCGGCGCCATCGCCAACGAGGCCGGGCTGGACTCGAAGCACATCGGCCGCATCGAGATCTACGACGATTACAGCGTGCTCGACCTGCCCGACACGATGCCCGACGCGCTGCTCGACCAGTTGAAGGGTGTCTGGGTCGCCGGCCAGCAATTGCGCATCACGCGCGACGGCGAGGCGCCGATGCCGGCCCCGGCCCCGGCGCGCAAG
>JACMLV010000068.1 GCA_014379395.1 Burkholderiaceae bacterium | reverse complement strand
GTGGCATTGCGGGTGCGCCCGCGCGGACCGCGGGTGTTGCGATCGCCTCGCTCGGCCGAGGCCGGCTTGACGGCAACCACCACCGGCGCGGCCGGCGCTTCCACTGGCTCAGGCTCGCCGCGGAAGAAGTCCATCAGCTTGCCGAAGAAGCCCTTCGGCGCCGGAGGGACGACGACGACCGGCTCGGCCTTGACCGGCTCGACGGCCTTGCGCTCGACCAGCGGGGCCGGCTGATCCGGGGTGATGGTCTTGACGACGGCTTCCTGGCGCGGCTTGGCCTCTTCCTTCTGGCGCTTGCTGTAGGCCATGTCGGTTTCGGCGCTCTCGGCCAGGTTGTAGCTGGCCTGGCTGTCTTCGAGGCGCGGATCGTCGTGCTTGATGCGCTCGAGCTTGTAGTGCGGCGTTTCCAGATGCTTGTTCGGAATCAGGATCACGGCGATGCGGTGGCGGTTCTCGATCTTGAGCACTTCGCCGCGCTTCTCGTTGAGCAGGAAGGCGCCGACGTCGACCGGCACCTGGACGTGGATGGTGGCCGAGTTCTCCTTCATCGCCTCTTCCTGGATGATGCGCAGCACCTGCAGGGCGGACGATTCGGTATCGCGGATGTGGCCGGTGCCCGAGCAGCGCGGGCAGGTCACGTGGCTGCCTTCGGAGAGCGACGGGCGCAGGCGCTGGCGCGACAATTCCATCAGGCCGAAGCGCGAGATCTTGCCCATCTGGACGCGCGCGCGGTCATGGTGCAGCGCGTCCTTCAGGCGCTGCTCGACTTCGCGCTGGTTCTTCGCCACTTCCATGTCGATGAAGTCGATCACGATCAGGCCGCCCAGGTCGCGCAGGCGCAACTGGCGCGCCACTTCCTCGGCCGCTTCGCAGTTGGTGTTGAAGGCGGTGGTCTCGATGTCGCTGCCGCGGGTGGCGCGCGCCGAGTTGACGTCGACCGAGACCAGGGCCTCGGTGTGGTCGATCACGATCGCGCCGCCGGACGGCAATGGCACGGTGCGCGAGTAGGCCGTTTCGATCTGGTGCTCGATCTGGAAGCGCGAGAACAGCGGCACGTCGTCGCTGTAGCGCTTGACGCGGTGCACCATGTCGGGCATCACGTGGCTCATGAACTGGTGCGCCTGCTCGTAGATGTCGTCGGTGTCGATCAGGATTTCGCCGATGTCGGGCTGGAAGTAGTCGCGGATGGCGCGGATCACCAGGGACGATTCCTGGTAGATCAGGAAGGCCCCGGTGGCCGACTTGCCGGCGCCTTCGATGGCGCGCCACAGTTGCATCAGGTAGTTCAAGTCCCATTGCAGTTCTTCGACGTTGCGCCCGATCCCGGCGGTGCGGGCGATGACCGACATGCCGGCCGGCAGGTCGAGCTTGTCCATCGTCTCGCGCAGTTCCTGGCGCTCTTCGCCTTCGACTCGGCGCGACACGCCGCCGCCGCGCGGATTGTTCGGCATCAGGACCAGGTAGCGCCCGGCCAGCGAGACGAAGGAGGTCAGGGCGGCGCCCTTGTTGCCGCGCTCTTCCTTTTCGACCTGGACCATGATTTCCTGGCCTTCGCGCAGGGCTTCCTTGATCGAGGCGGTGCGCACGTCGACGCCGTCGCGGAAATAGGTGCGCGCGACTTCCTTGAACGGCAGGAAGCCGTGGCGGTCTTCGCCGTAGCTGACGAAGCACGCTTCGAGCGAGGGCTCGATGCGGGTGATGACGCCCTTGTAGATGTTCGACTTGCGCTGTTCGCGCCCGGCGCTTTCGATATCGATATCGATCAGTTTCTGGCCATCGACGATGGCTACGCGCAGCTCTTCTTGCTGCGTAGCGTTAAACAACATGCGTTTCATTTTTATTAACTCCGCGACCCGGGGGCCATCTCAGCGCCGCTCCCTGGGAGCGGCGCAAGTACAGGGATATACGCGAGAATTGGAGTGCTTGCGGTGGGTATGCCTTTGCGGACGGCGCGAACATCTACGGCCGTCACGGGGCGCAAATGAATTCGATCGTCATGCCGAGTGCACGCATTGGCTGCGACTCGTATGCCGCGCGAATCAATCGGCGGCAGAGCCTGCAGACAACGGCAAATCGAGAGCCAAATCGACGGGCTTCACATACTGGAGGATGGCGGCGCCGGAACGGGGTTCCGGCCTATCACCCGAAACCCCCAATATCTAGGCTACGCATGGGGTTTGGCGAAAACGGCAAGCGTTATCAACTTCATCAACCTGCCAGCATGGCGAAAAACCGTGCTGGCCGGTACTTATCCTTACAATCAAACACTTCGCTTCAACATCCGCGCTTGCATCCGATGACAACAACGGTGCGACCTTGATGCGCGCGGGGATGGTGCGTATACGATCTTTTCCATCGAATTTGCAATTTGGCGAGGCCGGTGGAGACGCCCCTGTGTAAAATGTGCTCTTTTTCTTACACCAGCAGCAGTTAGTACCGCAGCACGAACGATTATATATTCAAAATGAAGGACTTAGAGAGATTTTCTGGGAAGACAGAGGAAATGAAGAAGCAAAACGATGTTGTTCCCCCTTCAGCAGCGCAGCAGCCACAGGCGCAGTTCGTGACGATCACCGAGGAAGAAGCCGGTCAGCGGATAGATAACTACCTGTTAAGAGTGTGCAAGGGCGTGCCGAAAAGCCATGTCTACCGCATCCTGCGCTCGGGCGAGGTGCGCGTCAACAAGGGCCGCATCGACCAGTTGTACCGGCTGCGGGACGGCGACGTGGTGCGCATCCCGCCGGTGCGGGTGGCCGAGAAGCGCGAGAGCGGCGCGCCGGCGGCCGAATTCAAGGTCGTCTTCGAGGACGCGCACCTGCTGGTGATCGACAAGCCGGCCGGGGTCGCCGTGCACGGCGGCTCGGGCGTGTCGTTCGGCGTGATCGAGCAGTTGCGCGCCTCGCGCCCGGACGCCAAGTTCCTCGAACTGGTGCACCGGCTCGACCGCGACACCTCCGGCCTGCTGCTGTTGGCGAAAAAGCGCTCGGCCCTGACCAGCCTGCACGAGCAGATGCGCGACGGCGAGACCGACAAGCGCTATCTGGTGCTGGTGCATGGCGACTGGAAGAACGCGCGCCAGCACATCAAGCTGGCGCTGCACAAGTACACCACCGCCGAGGGCGAGCGGCGCGTCGCGGTGCAGGCCGACGGCCTGGCCTCGCACACGGTGTTCACGCTGTTGCGCAAGTATCCCGCGTTCGCGCTGCTCGAGGCGGAGCTCAAGACCGGGCGCACGCACCAGATCCGGGTGCATCTGTCGGCCTCCGGCTTCGCCATCGCCGGCGACGACAAATATGGCGACTTCGCGCTGAACCGGGCCTTGCTCAAGGCGGACGCCAGCCGCGGCGCCCTGAAGCGCATGTTCCTGCACGCCCACCAGATCACGTTCCGCCATCCGGAGAGCGGCAAAAATATGACCCTGAATGCGCCGCTGGCCGCCGAATGCGAGCGTTTCTTGGTAAGCTTGGGTAAACCATTGAGCAATGGGCAGTATTGATGTTTTGCAAAAACTTTACAAAAACGCTCTAGACAAGGAGCCGGCGCCGACAGCGGCCGGGAGACATGGCAAGAAAGCAATTTGACTTAATCGTCTTCGATTGGGACGGCACGTTGATGGACAGCACATCGACGATCGTGAAATGCATCCAGGCGGCGGCCAAGGACCTGGGCTTGCCGATTCCGCGCGACCACGCCGCGGCCCAGGTGATCGGGCTCGGCCTGCAGGAGGCGATGCAGGCCGCCATGCCGGACATCGATCCGCACTACTATCCGCGCATGGTGGAGCGCTACCGCTACCATTATTTGTCGAAGGACCACGAGCTGGTCCTGTTCGACGGCGCGCTCGAGATGCTCAAGGATCTGGCCCAGCAAGCCTATTTTCTGGCGGTGGCCACCGGCAAGAGCCGGGTCGGCCTGAACCGGGCCATGAACGCGGTCGGCCTGCTGTCCTTGTTCGACGCCACCCGCTGCGCCGACGAAACCTTCTCCAAGCCGCATCCGGCCATGCTGCAGGAATTGACGCGCGAGCTGGGGCAGGACATGCGGCGCACCGTGATGATCGGCGACACCAGCCACGATCTGCTGATGGCCAACAACGCCGGCGCGGCCGGCATCGCCGTGCAGTACGGCGCCCACCCGCCCGAGCAGCTCGACGCCTGCCAGCCGATCTTTTCGGCCGCCAGCGTCGGCGAGTTGCACCGCTGGCTGAGCGAGCACGCCTGATGGGCCAGGCGGACGAGGCGCCGGTCTGGATTTGCGCCGCCGATCAACTCGCCGAGGGCGGCAAGGGGGTGCGCTTTCCGCTCACCTTCGCCGGCGCGGACGCGAGCGGCTTCGTGGTGCGCTTTCGCGGCGCGCTGTATGGCTACCTGAACCGCTGCGCCCACGTGCCGATCGAGCTCGACTGGAACGAGGGCGACTTCTTCGAGTCGAGCGGACTGTATCTGATGTGTTCGACGCACGGCGCGATCTATGTGCCCGAGAGCGGACGCTGCGCGGGTGGGCCGTGCAAGGGCGGGCGCCTGCGCCCGATCACGCTGGTCGAGCGCGACGGACAAGTGTATTGGCAGCCGGACGACCATCTCCGGCCGGCGCGCGCCTAGCCGGCCGCGCCTAGCCGGCCGCGCCTAGCCATGCGGAGCCCGGCCCGGCCACCCGCGCCGGCCACCCCCCGACTATATTTAACTGACAAGCGAATTATGAGCGATAGCACCAACCAAGACGAAGCGAGCCGCCCCGTTCCCGCCGAACCGAGCCTGGCGGCGGCCGGCGTCAACTGGGAGCGCGAAGTGCTCGAAAAGCTGGTCTTCGCCACCTTGCGGGAAAAGCGCGCACAGCGGCGCTGGGGCATCTTCTTCAAGGTGCTCAGCCTGCTGATCGTGTTGTACGCGCTGTTGACGTATTTCGACGTCAACCTGACCGGCTCGGACATGGAGGCGCTCGGGCGCCACACGGCCCTGATCGAGATCGACGGCGCCATCGAGTCCGAGGGCGCCGGCTCGGCCGGCGCGGTGATCCCGGCGCTCGATAAGGCGTTTTCTGACGTGGGGTCAGTGGCTGTCGTATTGCACATCAACAGCCCGGGGGGCAGCCCGGTGCAGGCCGGCATGATCGTCGACGAGATGCTGCGTCTGCGCAAGGGCTATCCGTCCAAGCCGCTGTACGTGGTGGTCGACGAGATGTGCGCCTCGGGCGGCTATTACATCGCCGCCGCGGCCGACAACATCTACGTCAACAAGGCCAGCGTGGTCGGCTCGATCGGCGTGCTGATGGACGGCTTCGGCTTCACCGGCATCATGGACAAGGTCGGCATCGAGCGGCGCCTGCTGACGGCGGGCGAGAACAAGGGCTTCCTCGACCCGTTCAGCCCGCTGTCCGGCAAGCACAAGGCGTACGCCCAGGGCATGCTCGACGAAATCCACCAGCAATTCATCGACGTCGTGCGCAGCGGCCGCGGCAAGCGCCTGAAGGAAACCCCGGACATGTTTTCCGGCCTGTTCTGGAGCGGCGCCAAGGCCGTCGATCTGGGCCTGGCCGACGGCTTCGGCACGGTCGACAGCGTCGCGCGCGACATCATCAAGGCCGAGGACATCGTCGACTATACCCAGCACGAGGGCCTGCCCGAGCGGGTGCTGAAGAAATTCGGCGCGGCGATGGGGGCTGGCGCGGTCAAGGCGGCGCTGCACGGCGCGGCGCCGACCTGGCGCTAGTGTAGTGTTGCGCTCTTCTTGCGACATAAAAATGCGT
>JACMLV010000594.1 GCA_014379395.1 Burkholderiaceae bacterium | reverse complement strand
CTAGTGTAGTGTTGCGCGCTGATTGCGACTGATAAAAATAGCGGATTTTTCGCCGAGACAAGGAAAAAACCGCAGCAATACCGAGGTATTGCGAGGATTTTTGACGCAGTATCGGCGGAAAAGACGCATTTTTATGTCGCAAGAAGAGCGCAACACTGCACTAGCATGGTTACGCCAGAATAGTTACGCCAATTCCAGCCAGCCATCCTGGTACCAGGTGTACAAGGCATCCATCACGTCCTCCGAGGCGAAGGCCAGCGCCGCGCCGTCGAGTCCGCGTTCATTGGCCAGCGCCTCCAGGCTGGCCTTGTCGGCCCGGCCGATGGCGAACGATTCGCCGTTGATGAACACGTGCTTGCCGCGATACAGCATGATGCTCTTGCGCGACAGGCGCAAGCCGCGCTTGGCGGCGCTGGCGGCGAAGCGCGCCGGCGTCAACGGCTTGGCCGGGCAGTCGAAGAAGACGTTGGGCTTCGGCTCGCTCATATACTGGCCGAGGAAGATCGTCACGTCGTCGTCGGTGAAGCGCACCTTGTTCATTTCCTCGGTCACGGCCGCGAGCATGTGGCGCGGAATCTCGGCCGGATGCTTGGCCGGCGCCGCCTCGGTGTCGCCGTAGCGCCCCGGCAGGTCGATCGAATCGCCCATGAATTGCAGGAAGGCCTCGCCCAGCTCCTGGTACGACGGGCAGCGAAAGCCGATCGAATAGGTCTGGCAGTCGCCGACGGCGACGCCGTCGTGCGCGTAGTGCGGCGGCAGGTACAGCATGTCGCCCGGCTCGAGCACGATGTCCTCGTCCGGCTCGAAGTTGCTGAGGATCTTCAAGGGCAGGCCCTCGACCAGGCCGGGGTCTTTTAGCGGCCCGATGCGCCAGCGCCGCCGGCCCTGCGCCTGCAATAGGAACACGTCGTACGAATCGGTGTGCGGGCCGACCCCGCCGCCGTCGGTGGCGAAGCTGATCATCAGGTCGTCGAGCCGGGCGTCGGAGACGAAGCGGAACTGGCGCAGCACCGCGTCGGCGCCGGCGTGGTGCAGGTTGACGCCCTGCACCAGCATGGTCCACTGCTTTTCGTCGGGCGGCGGCAGACTCGCCAGCGGACCGTGGCTGAGCGACCAGGCGCCTTTGGCGCGCGTCACCAGGCGCGACTCGACGTCGTCGCGGGCCGCCAGTTCGGCCAGTTCGGCCACGCCCATCACGGGCTTGAAACCGGGCATGGCCTGGCGGATCAACAGCGGCTTCTTATGCCAGTAATCGCGCAAAAATTGCGCCGGCGTCAGCTCGCCGAGGAGGGGGAATTTTTTCATGCCACATTATAACCACCCGCAATGACGCTGCCGAACCATCGTGGGAGGTATAATTTAACGATTCATAAAATGAAAGGACGAGCAATGAAAATCGCCAAGAACACCGTTGTGACCGTAAACTACAAGTTGTCGGACGCACAGGACAATCTGATCGAAGACGGCCGCCAGCCGATGGTCTACCTGCACGGCGATTATGAGAACACGCTGCCGAAGATCGAAGAGGAACTCGATGGCAAGCAAGTCGGCTACACCAACATCATCCAGGTCGAGCCGGACGACGCCTTCGGCGAATACGATCCGGCGCTGGTCAAGATCGAGCCGCGCAACCGCCTGCCCGAGCCGCTCGAAGTGGGCATGCAGTTCGAAGGCATGCCGGACGGCGACGAGGACGACGAGCCGATGATCTTCACGGTGACCGACGTCGCCGACGACAAGGTCGTGCTCGACGGCAACCATCCGCTGGCCGGCATGGCGCTGCGCTTCGCGCTGACCGTGGTCGACGTGCGCGCCGCCACCGATGAAGAAATCGCCCACGGCCATGTGCATGGCGCCCATGGACACGACCACGGCGACGACGGCGACGAGCCGGAGGCGGGCGACCACTTCAGCAGCCACCCGATCCACTGATCGACCGATCAGCCGGCCGCGCGGGCGGCGTCAGCGTTGCGGTTCGCCGCGGGCAGCTTCGCCCGGGGTGGACGGTG
>JACMLV010000593.1 GCA_014379395.1 Burkholderiaceae bacterium | reverse complement strand
CTGGCCGTTCTGACCATCGCTGGCGGAGCCGCCAGCTGGGTGATCCTTCGCAAACCGTCGCAAATGGCTGGTGACGCCATTCTGGTGGAAGCGAATTAATAGTCTGTGGCGGCGCGTTACCGCTCCCGATAAACGCGCCGCGCATCCAGTGTGCATCCTACACTGGCTGTTTGTCATCAGTAGCACAGCCCCGTTCGTTGTCGCTGCGCTGAATATGCGTCGTTCGGGATGGTCCGCAAGCTGTTGGTCATGCGCGTTACTGGCCTTGGCGTTGAGTTTGACAGCGGATCCACTAACCGTCGCTCTGCGGCAGGTTGATGGCGTGATGACCCGCGCCATCTGTAGTAATTAAAGGAAAGCCATGTCGATGATGGATGCATTTTCAAGTACCTATAAGGAAGCTCGTGCCAAGTTTCTGGCGGCAGCCTACAACGCGGGCGGCAATTGTGTGGAATACGTCGAGCCGGGCAAAGGAGTGCACGGTGAGCCGTTGGCGATGGATGTCGTACGAGTTGGCCCCGTCGACTCCCAGCACATGCTTATGATCACCAGTGGTTGCCATGGGGTAGAAGGCTACGCGGGGTCCGCCGCGCAGATCATGGCCTTGCGCGACAGCGCATTAATCAAGCGCCTGCAAACCAAAAGGGTAGCACTGTTGTTAGTTCACGCCTTAAACCCCTATGGTTTTTCCTATTCCCGCCGTGTGACAGCGGAGCACGTCGATTTGAACCGCAATATTGTCGATTTCAGCAGGGCGTTGCCTGCAAACGCTGACTACCGTGACATGCATCCCTTGTTGCTACCGGAAATGTGGCCACCGGCCCCGGATAACCTTCGCGCCATTGAGCTCGCCATCAAGAATCATGGCTTTCGACGGTTTCAAGAAATGGTCACTGGTGGCCAGTATGAATTCCCCGACGGCCTCTTCTACGGTGGAAATGCGCCGACATGGAGTCATCTCACGTTTCTGGCGGTGTTGAGGCGGGTACCGCTCTCGGTACGTAAGGCCGCATGGATCGATTTACATACCGGTCTTGGCGCGTGTGGGGTGGGCGAACGCATTTTCACAGGCGGCGGAAGCAGCGACGCCGAGAGCGTCGCGCGTCAATGGTGGGGCGAGATCACTCAAACAGAGAATGAAACCGCAGTGTCGACGAAACTTACCGGCCAGCTGGGAGGATTAGTAAGGGGGGAGCTGGCCGAACGCTTGGTAACCTCGATCACACTGGAGTTCGGGACTACGGCCCCCGTCGAAGTCCTCCATGCATTGCGAGCAGATGCGTGGGCCTATCGTGCCGAGACCGATGCGAAGCAATGGCGCACTCAGGCTGCCATAGCAATGAAAGATGCATTTCTTATCGACAGTCCTGTCTGGAAAGAGGGCGTGATCGAACAGTCGATGGCCACGATCGAAGCGGCTGTGAAGGGTTTGGAAAATTATCCAACGGCTGCGTAGTACATAGGCATCTCACCAAGTCTGCGCAGCGGCGGGCGCAGCGGGCTGGCGCTTCCCGGCGAGGCGGCGAGCAAGGCGACGCTCCGACATGGTCGGGCGCTTTCTCCGCGGCGCTGGAAATTTTGCTTCAAAGCATGAATCCGCTTAGTCGACGGGGTTCATAATGGACGGATAAAGAACGGTGCGCGGTCTGCCCGCGCACCGTCGCCACCCACCCGCCGACGGAACCTTTCCATGCCCGATCCAGCCTCCTGCTTCACCATCGCCGCCCTTCCCGGCGCGACATCGGTTCAAACGCTCAACGACCAGTGCTTTTGCATCAGCCTCGACGAGGACGCCCTGCGCGCCGCGCTCGAATCGGCCATCGGCCAGCCCGGCCTGTTCGAACTGGTGCGCGAGCGCTGCCCCTACCTGTTCGCGGCGCGCCCGGTGTTCGTCTCGCAGACGCACATGGCGCAGATGGCGCGGCTGGTGCGCGCGGTCGAATCGGTGGTCGCGCTGCCGGCCTACCGCGAAGAAGTGCTGGCAAACGCGCCGGACATCGCGCGGCGCGATCCGGGCGGCGCGCTCGGCGTGTTCTTCGGTTACGACTTCCACGTCGCCGACGGCCGCCTCGGCCTCATCGAGATCAACACCAACGCCGGCGGCGCGATGCTCAACGCGGTGCTGGCCCGCGCCCAGCGCGCCTGCTGCCCGGCGGTCGAGGAGTTTCTGCCCTCGCCGCCCTCGGCCGACGCGCTCGAGCTGCGCATCGTGACCATGTTCCGCGGCGAGTGGGCGCGCTGCGGCCACACGCGGGCGCTGCGCAGCATCGCCATCGTCGACGAGGCGCCCGAGCAGCAGTATCTGTATCCGGAATTTTTGCTGTTCCAGCAGCTGTTCGAGCGCCACGGCTTGCGCGCGGTGATCGCCGGCCCGGCCGATTTTGTGTTGAAGGACGGCGTGCTGTGGCATGGCGGGCTGGCGATCGATCTGGTCTACAACCGGCTGACCGATTTCGCGCTCGACGAGGCGGCCAGCGCCACCTTGCGCGCGGCGTACCTGGAGCATGCGATGGTGCTCACGCCGCATCCGCAGGCGCACGCGCTGTACGCCGACAAGCGCAACCTGGCGATCTTGAGCGATCCGGCCCGGCTCGAAGCGCTGGGCGTGCCGGCGGCCACGCGCGAGGCGCTGGCAGCCGGGATTCCGCGCACCGAAGTGGTTCGTCCCGAGCACGCCGAGCGCTTGTGGCGCGAGCGGCGCGGCCTGTTTTTCAAGCCGCGCGCCGGCTTCGGCAGCCGCGCCGCGTATCGCGGCGACAAGCTGACCCAGAGGGTGTGGCAGGAGATTCTGGCCGGCGACTATGTGGCGCAGGCGCTGGTGCAGCCAGGCCTGCGCACCATTTCGGATGCGCAGCCGGCCCAGGTGCTCAAGTTCGACTTGCGCCACTACGTCTACGACGGCGCGGTGCAATGGACGGCGGCGCGCCTGTATCAGGGCCAGACCACCAACTTCCGCACGCCGGGCGGCGGCTTCGCCCCGGTGTATCAGGAAGCGGCCGGCCTTTGACGCCAGCCTCGGTGGCGCGACCCGCGCCATGCGCCCTCATGTTCAGTGGCCTAAGGTTAAATACCGGCAAGGGTATGGGCCGCATCGACAAGGGTGGTGCACGTGGCGCGCTGCAGTGCACCATT
>JACMLV010000592.1 GCA_014379395.1 Burkholderiaceae bacterium | reverse complement strand
TCGGAAAGCTCGTGGACGTTCTGGACGGAGCCCTTGCCGAAAGTGGTCTCGCCGACGAGCGTGCCGCGGTCGTGGTCCCGGATGGCGCCGGCGACGATCTCGCTGGCCGAGGCGGAACCCTCGTTCACGAGCACGACGAGCGGCACCTTCTTCACCGCTTCCGGCAGCCGCTTCAGCGGGTCGGCGCCACCGCGGCGCTGGTAGAACTCGGGCGACGCCTTGAAGGTGGCGCGCGAGTCGGCGAGCTGCCCGTTCGTGGTGACGACGATGGAGCCCTCCGGCAGGAAAGCCGCCGAGACGGCGATCGCCCCTTCCAGCAGGCCGCCGGGGTCGTTGCGCAGGTCGAGCACCAGGCCCTTCAGGTGCGGGTCCTTGCGATACAGCTCGGTGATGCCGTTGGCCAGATCGTCGACGGTCGGTTCCTGGAACTGGGCGATGCGCAGCCACGCATAACCGGGCTCGATCATTTTGGACTTGACGCTTTTCTGGTGGATTTCCTGGCGCGTGATGACGAACACCAGCGGCTGCGGCGCGTCCTTGCGCGCCACCGTCAGCGTCACCTTCGAGCCCGGCTCGCCGCGCATCTTCTTGATCGACTCGTCCAGCGCCAGGCCCTTGACCGGGGTGTTGTCGAGCCGCGTGATCAGGTCGCCGGGCAGGATGCCGGCGCGCCAGGCCGGCGAACCCTCGATGGGCGCGATGATCTTGATGTAGCCGTCCTCGCTCATGCCGATCTCGATGCCGAGGCCGACGAAGCGCCCGCGCGCGTCCTCGCGCAGCTCGGCATAGGAGCGCTTGTCGAGATAGGCCGAGTGCGGATCGAGCGAGGCCACCATGCCGGAGATGGCTTCGGTCAGCAGCTTCCTGTCCTCGACCGGCTCGACGTAGTCGGACTTGATCAGGCCGAACACATCGGCCAGCTGGCGCAACTCGTCGAGCGGCAGCGCCGGCTCGGCCGGCTTTTGCGCCATCGCGGAAAATTGCAGCGAAACGGCGACGCCGGCGATCGCGCCCAGACCGACCAAGCCGGTACTTTTCAGTTTGCCCATGTTGCACCTGTCCTTGCTAGAAACACACGCGCCGCCCGGAATGGAGCGGCGCTCGATCACGCTTTTGCTTGCACTGATATTTGAGTATAGCCGTGATTTTGGCTTGGCGTCGCCGCCTTTTCGCGCGCGCGCCGGGCTCGCTTAAGGCCCGCCTGAGGTGCCTTCGCGCGGCGCCGCGGCTATGTATCGAAAAGTAAAAAAGCGGCGGCGGCGGCCACATCGGTGTTGCTTTGCGCATAGAATATGGCGCGATCCGCACCCCCTGCAAAAGCCTGCTCCGCGCAGCCACAGCGCCACCTTTTTCGCCCAATCCAGTTATGAATAAATTGCTTCCCATCGCCTGCCTCGCCTTGCTGGCCGGCGCCGCCGCCAACTCAAGCTGGGCCGCCGGACCAGCCGCCGCGCCAGAGGCCGCGCCGACGCCGACGCCGACCCCGGTCCCGACCCCGGCCGACAGCGCCGTCACGCTGCCGCAAGTGACCGTCACCGGCGGGCGCGTGAGCGACATGGACGCGCGCCGCGAATCGACCGCCGGCAAGCAGGTCTATGGACGCGAGGAACTCGACCGCAACGGCGACACCAACCTGGGCGACGTGTTGAAACGCCTGCCGGGCGTGACGCTGGGCGGGCGGCCGGGGCGCGGCGGCGAGATCCGCATGCGCGGCCTGGGCAGCGGCTACACCCAGGTGCTGCTCAACGGAGAGCGCCCGCCGGCCGGCTTTTCGATGGACTCGCTCTCGCCCGACCAGGTCGAGCGCGTCGAGGTGATGCGCGGCCCGGTGGCCGAGTACAGCACGCGCGCCATCGCCGGCACCATCAACGTCGTGCTGCGCGAAGGCTATCAGCAGCGCGACACGCAGTTCAAGCTGAGCGACACCATCGAGCGCGGCGAACATAGCCTGAACCTGGCCGTGACGGCGCCGGGCAAAATCGGCGCGCTCAGCTACTCCTTGTCCGGTTCCGCCTACGACAGCCAGCAGGACGACTTCGGCGTCACGCGCAACCGCGATGTCGACGGCGCCGGCGCGCTCGAACGCGAGCAGTTGCTGACCGAGCGGAGCGAGCGCCACGCGCGCGGCGTCCACCTCGCGCCGCGCGTCACCTATCGCTTCGACAACGGCGACACGCTCAACTTCCAGCCCTTCCTGATGCGCGGGATCAGCGACGGCAGCGCCGACAGCACGCTGGCGCAAAGCGCCGGCGGCACCGCGCCGGAATACGCCAGCGCCCACACCGTCTCAAGCGGCTCGCACACCTTCGTGCGCGGCTTCGGCAACTGGCTGCACAAGCTCGACGGGGGCGCCAAGCTGGACGTCAAATTCGGCGCCGGCGCCGGGCGCAGCGCGAGCGCGAGCGTGCGCAATCAATTCGACGCCGGCGGCCTGCTGCTCAACCGCCTGGACGACAACGACAGCACGCGCGACAACAGCGCCAGCACCGGCGGCAAGTACACCACGCCGCTCGGCGCCGGCCATCTGCTGGCGGCCGGCTGGGACACCGAGTGGAACCGGCGCAAGCAAAGCCGGGTCTCGCTCGATAACGGCGCGGCGCGCTTCGCCGATTCGGGCGACACGCTCAACGCCAACACGCGCCGGCTGGCCGGCTTCGTGCAGGACGAATGGGACATCACGCCGCAATGGTCGGCCTACGCCGGCCTGCGCTGGGAAGGCATCCGCACCGAGAGCACGCTGGCCGGCGCCGACGTGAGCAACGAGAGCCGGGTCTGGAGCCCGCTGCTGCACGGCGTGTGGCGCATTCCCGGCCGCGACAAGGATCAGGTGCGCGCCAGCCTGACGAACAGCTACCGCGCGCCGACGCTGGGCAACCTGATCGCGCTGCCGGCGCTGTCGAACAACAACAGCGCGACCAGCCCGGACCGGGTCGGCAATCCGAACCTCAAGCCCGAGCTGGCGCGCGGCATCGACCTGGCCTACGAGCACTACCTCGGCGGCAACGGCATCGTCAGCGTCAGCGGCTTCGTGCGCGAGATCGACAACCTGATGCGCCGCGCGACGACCTTGCAAAACACCGCCAACGGCCCGCGCTGGGTGTCGGCGCCGCTCAACGTCGGCCGCGCCCGCACCAGCGGGATCGAGCTGGAAGCCAAGTTCAAGCTGGCCGAATTGATGGCGGACGCGCCGGCGATCGATTTGCGCAGCAACTACAGCCGCTTCTGGTCGCGCGTGGACGACATTCCCGGCCCGAACAACCGGCTCGACCAGCAAGCCAGGCAGACCGCCAACTTCGGCCTCGATTACCGCATGAAGGACTGGCCGCTGACCCTGGGCGGCAGCCTGAACTGGACCCCCGCCACTGTGGTGCAAACCAGCGCCACCGAGCAGGCGAGCAGCGGGCCGAAGCGCATCGTCGACCTGTATGGCTTGTGGAAATTCGACGCCCGCACCCAGTTGCGCGTGTCGGTCAACAACCTGCTGGCCGAAGAGTACGACAGCGCCAGCGCGATCGACGCCGACGGCTTGAAAACGGCCTCCACCACGCAGCGCACCGACCGCACCTGGGGCGTCAAGCTGGAAACCAAGTTCTGACGATCGCGCGCGGCCGCTTCATGCTAAATTGGCGGCGCCGCGCGGGAGCGGGCCGCAGCGATTGCGGTCCGCTCGCGCTCCGATTTTTCCACATGCATTGCCCATGCCGCCATTAGCCTAAGGACGCCGTCGTGAAACCAGCCAAACGCAATCTCTTGAGCAGTCTGACCGTGGGCCTGCTGGCCACCTGCGCCGGCGCCGCCGAACCGGC
>JACMLV010000591.1 GCA_014379395.1 Burkholderiaceae bacterium | reverse complement strand
GGCCAATCCGGCCGCCCCGGCCGCGCCGGCGGCGGACTTGAGCCGGTGTCCCAGCGCGCTCAAGGCCGCCAAGTCCTGGCGCGCCAGGGCCGCGTCGACCTCGCTGATCACTTGCTGGAACGAGTCGATGAACACATTCAGATAGCGCGTCAGGCGTCCCGCGTCGCCGACACAGAATTGGGCCAGCACAGACAGGTCGATCGCTTCCGTCCCGGCGCCGGCAGCCATTTGCCGAGCATGCCGTGCAAGGCCTCGGGCGTGAACGGTTTGCCGATGAAGTCGTTCATGCCGGCGGCGATATACTGTTGGCGCTCCTCCTGGCGCGCGTTGGCCGTCAGCGCGATCACCGGCAAGCCGCTCAGCGATGGCGTGGCGCGAATCCGCCGGACCGCTTCCAGCCCGTCCATTTCCGGCATCTGGACATCCATCAGCACGCAGTCGACGCGCTCCTCGCCGAGCAGGGCGAGCGCCTCGACGCCATTGCTGGCCAGCAGCACCACGACGCCGGCATCTTGCAACAAGTCGATCGCCACTTGCTGGTTCAGCAGATTGTCTTCGGCCAGCAGGACACGCGCGCCGCGCAAGCCGCTCGGCGCGGCCGCATACAAGCGCTCGATCGGCGTGCTGCCCAGATCGAAACGCAGCGTGCACCAGAACGTGCTGCCGCGCCCCGCCTGGCTCTGCACGCCCACCTCGCCCCCCATCAGGGTCGCCAGTTGCTTGCAGATCACCAGCCCCAGCCCCGTGCCCCCGTAGCGCCGCGTGGTCGACGTGTCGGCCTGCTGGAATGCCTGAAACAGCGTGGTTTGCTGGGCCGGGCCGATGCCGATCCCCTGGTCTTGCACTTCAAAGCGGATCAGGCTGTCCTCGTCGCCGGCCGCCGCCTGCACGGCGCGGATCACGATCTCGCCGCCGGACGAGAATTTGACGGCGTTGTTGGCGAAATTGAGCAACACCTGGGTCAGGCGCAGCGGGTCGCCGCGCAGGAAGCGCGGCAGGCCGGGATCGATCTCGAGCCGCAGCCGCAGGCTTTTTTCCAGCGCCCGGAACGTCACGTGGCCGACCATCTCGTCGAGGCACTGGCGCAGGTCGAAATCGATCACCTCCAAGTCCAGCTTGCCGGCCTCGATCTTGGAAAAATCGAGGATGTCGTTGATGACGCCGAGCAGATGCTTGCTGGCGATGTCGATTTTTTCGACATAGTCGCGCTGCTTTGGATTGAGCGCGCTTTTCAGCGTCAGGTGCAGCAGGCCGATGATGGCGTTCATCGGGGTGCGGATCTCGTGGCTCATGTTGGCCAGAAAGTCGCCCTTGGCGCGGTTCGACGACTCGGCCAGGTTCTTGGCCGCCTCCAGCTCGACGGTGCGCTGCGCGACCCGGTCTTCGAGGCGCTCGTTGGCCTTGCGCAGGGCGTTTTCGACGCGGCGCCGGTGAATCAGATAGGCCGCCATGGCCAGCAGCGCCAGCAGCATGGGCAGCAGATATTGCAGCATGTCGCGCGGCGAGACGTCGCGTTCCTGGTAGATGCCGAACCACTTTTCATGCAGCGCCTCGTAGGTGCCGTTGAGCTTGGCGAGCGCCATGCCTTCGTTGAGGGTGGCGAGCAGGTCGGCGTCGCCCTTGCGCACCGCGAACGAGAATTTTTGCGCAAACCCGGCCTGGATGTTGAGCGGGCGGACGTTGTCGATTTCGAGCGCGTGCAGGGTCTGCATGCCGACCAGTTTGCTGATCAACACGGCGTCGTGCTTGCCGGCGGCGAGCAGTTTGAAGCAGTCCGCCGCCGTCGGCATGACCACCAGATGCGGCCAGCCTTGCGCCAGCGCGTAGTCGTGGGCCAGGTCGGCCCGCAAGACGATGACCGCCTTGTCCGCCAGATCGGACTCGGCGCCGATGTCGGACTCGTTCTTGCGCGTGAAGATGGCGCCGTTGACCGTCACATGCGGCACCGTGAAATCGGCGAAGCGGCGCCGCGGCTCGGACTGGGCCAGGTTGATCAGGACGTCGATCTTGCCGTCCTTGAATTGCTGCAGGATCTGGCTGAAGGGACCGACCCGGATCGTATAGTTCAGGCCGCTCTCCTTGGCCACGGCGCGCCACAATTCGACCGTGAAGCCGCCGGCCGTCGCGCTCGTGGTGCCGCTGGAAAACGGCGGGAAATCCTCTTCGCTGCCGACCACCAGCACGCGCCCGTTCGCTTCGGCGCCGCGGCCCCAGCCCGCCGCGCCCAGCAGGAGCATTGCCACCAAGCATAGTCTGGCCAGCGTCAGCATGCCGTGCCCCTCAACGTTGGCGCGGCCGCTGCGCCATGCTCAAGCGGGGCGGCGGCGCGTCGCGGGCCGGCTCGCCGTAGATGAGCCGGTGCTGCTCGAACGCGTCGCGCAGCTGGTCGCGCAGCAGCTGCTCGTCCCACGGCTTGGTCAGGAAGCGGTAGACGGCGCCGCGGTTGATCGCCTCGATCACCGAGGCCAGCTCGGCGTAGCCCGACAGGACGATGCGGATCGTGTCGGGATAGATCTGCTTGACCTGGCCGAGGAAATCGGTGCCGCTCATGCCGGGCATGCGTTGATCGCAGACGATCACCCGCACCTGGTGCGTGGCCAGCAAATCGAAGCCTTCGGCCGCGTTCGCGGCCTGCAGGATCTGGTAGCCGTCCGGGCGCAGCAGGCGCGCCAGCGCCAGGCGGATGTTCGGGTCGTCGTCGACTAGCAACAACACGCCCCGTTCGGACGCCGCCGTGGGCGTCATCAAAGGCGCGCTGCGACTGTCGGCCAGCAACGCCGACAGCGCCTCGGCGCCGACCGGGCGGCTGAAGTAATAGCCTTGCACGACGTCGCAGTGATGCTTGACCAGAAAGCCCAGCTGCGCGGCCGTTTCCACGCCCTCGGCGACGGTCTTCATCTTCAGCGACTGGGCCAGCAGGATGATGCTCTTGGTGAGCGAGGCGTCGTCGGCGTCGGTGGTGACGTTGTTGATGAAGCTGCGGTCGATCTTGAGCACGTCGATCGGAAAGCGCTTCAGGTAGGACAGGCTCGAATAGCCGGTGCCGAAGTCGTCGAGCGTGAGCGTGACGCCGACCTGTTTAATGTCGCGCAAGGCCGCCAGCATGGCGTCGCTGTCGCTCATGAGTACGCTCTCCGTCAACTCCAGCTCCAGGTGGCGCGCCGCCAGCCCCGACTCGGCGAGCGCCTCGCGCACCAGCTGCGCGATGTCTTGCTTGCCGAACTGGCGGGCCGACAGGTTGACCGCGACCGTCAAATCGTGGAAGCCCATGTCGTGCCATTTCTTCGCTTGCAGGCAGGCGCTGCGCAACACCCATGCGCCGATCGGCACGATCAGGCCGGTCGCCTCGGCCAAGCCGATGAAGCTGTCCGGCGGCATCATGCCGTGCCGCGGGCGGTGCCAGCGCAACAGCGCCTCGACGCCGCCGATGCGCCCGCTGCGCAAATCGACCTTGGGTTGGTAGTACAGTTCGAATTGCCCGCCCTCGAGCGCGCCGCGCAGGGCGTTTTCCAGCGTCACCCGCTGCTCGGCGCGCGCGCTCATCTCCTGCGCATAGAACTGAAAGCAATCGCGTCCCTTTTCCTTGGCGCTGTACATGGCCGCGTCGGCGTTCTTGAGCAGGGCGTCGCTGCTGTCGCCGTCGTTTGGAAACACGCTGATGCCGATGCTCGCGCTCACGTGCAGCTGATGGGCGTCGACGACGAAGGGTTCGGCGAACAGCTCGAGTATCTTTTGCGCCATGGCGGCCATGGCGCCGCTGTCGGCCAGGCCGAGCAGGATCAGCGCGAATTCGTCGCCGCCCAGCCGCGCCACCGAGTCGCACTCCCGGATCGCGCCCCTGAGGCGGCCGGCGACCATCTTGAGCAAGGTGTCGCCGACGGCGTGGCCGAAGCTGTCGTTGACGAATTTGAAGCCGTCCAGGTCCAGGCACAAGATGGTCAACGGCGGCCCGGCCCGCTTGAGCAGGGTGATCGCCTGCGTGATGCGGTCATTCAACAGCGCGCGGTTCGGCAGGTCGGTCAGCGCATCGTAGTTGGCCAGCTGCGTGATGCGCCGCTCGGCCTGCTTGCGCAGGGTGATGTCTTGCAGCATGCCCGACATCGAAACGGGGCGGCGGTTGGCGTCGTAGACGACGTCCGCCTTGCCGTGCACGATGCGCTCGCCGCCATCCGGGCGCAGCAGGCGGTGCTCGAGGTCGTAATCGTCGCCGCCTTCGAGCGCCGCGCGCACCGCCGCCTCGACCCGTTTCCGGTCGGCCGGATGGACCAGGCCGAGGAAGCCGCAGAGGCTTTGATCGACGCTGCCGGCGCGCACGCCGCAAATGCGGTACATCTCGTCGGACCAGTCGGTGCGGTCCGAGCCGACGTGCCACTGCCAGCTGCCGACCGAGGTCATGCGCTGGGCCTTGGCCAGCTGCAGATCGCTCTCGGTCACGTTGCGCAACAAGGCGCTCGCCTTGAGCATGTAGCGCACCCGGTGGCCGAGTATCTGCCACTGGATCGGTTTGCTGATGAAATCGGTGGCGCCGGCGTCGTAGGCCCGGTCGATCGAATCGGCGTCGTCGAGGGCGGTGAGCATCAGGATCGGCGTGAGCTGGGCGTCGGGGAGCCGGCAGATTTGGCGGCAGACCTCGAAGCCATCCATCACCGGCATCATGACGTCGAGCAGGATGATGTCGGGCGCCAAGGCCGCGATGGCGGCCAGGCCCGTTGCGCCGTCGCCCGCCTCGGCCACCCGCAAACCGCTCTTTTCCAGGGCGTCGCGCGCCAGCAGGCGGATGAAGGGATCGTCGTCGATCACCAACGCCAAGGCGATATAGCCGGGTGGTCTGTGCTTCATGCGGCGGCCCTTTGCAACGAGGAAATGATACGTCGAATCAACTGATTTTTTTAGTCTACTCCCGGCCTACGCAAAGGCCAACCACCACCACGTTGGCCGTAAGGCCATCGGCCCCGGCCCGCGCGCATGGCGGAGCCGGGAGGGAGAATTGCAACGCCCGCGCGCGCTGTTCCCTCAGCTCGGTTAAACTGAAACTTTTATTTCCGGTAGGAACTTACGCCGTCATGCACATCCTTCTGGTCGACGACAGTCCGGCCTCGGCTTCGCCGCTGATGGCCTTCCTGCGCCAGCTCGGCTACCGGGTCACGCTGGCGCGGGACGGGCGCGCCGCCGTCGCCGCGCACCGCGCCACGCCGGCCGACCTGGTCCTGATCGACATGGCGCTGCCGGAGCTGGAGGCGATCGAAGTCACCCATTGCATCAAGCAGCTCAGCGGCGCGCGCTGGGTGCCGGTGATCCTGATGACCGCGTCGAGCAGCAAGGAGGACATCGTCGCCGTGCTCAACGCCGGCGCCGACGACACCCTGACCACGCCGATCGTGTTCGAAGTGCTGGCCGCGCGCCTGCGCTCCTTGCAGCGCATCGCCGTCATGCAGGACAGCCTGGTCGGCATCCTCGACAACGTCTACGAGGCCATCCTCACCATCGACCAGCACGGTGTGGTGCAAAGCTACAACAAGGCGGCCGAGACCATCTTCGGCTACGGCGCCGCCGAGGTCATCGGCGAGAACGTGAAAAGCCTGATGCCGCCGGCCTACGCCGACCACCACGACAACTTCCTGGCGCGCTACGTCGCCGAGCGCACCCCGCGCGTGATCGGCATCGGCCGCAAGGTGCAGGGCCAGCGCAAGAACGGCGAGGTGTTCCCGATGCGCCTGGCCGTCACCGAGGTGCGGCGCAACGGCGACAGCCTGTTCATCGGCCTGGTCAACGACATCTCGGAAGAGGAACAGGCGCGCCAGAAGATCGAATACCTGGCCCTGCACGACGCCCTGACCGGCCTGCCCAACCGGGCCCACTACAACGACGTCATCGAGAACCTGGTGGCGGCGCCCGGCGCCGACACCCACGCGCTGCTGTTCATCGACCTGGACGGCTTCAAGCCGATCAACGACACGCTCGGCCACGCCGCCGGCGACGAGGCGCACAAGGTGGTGGCCGAGCGGCTGCGCCACGCG
>JACMLV010000590.1 GCA_014379395.1 Burkholderiaceae bacterium | reverse complement strand
TTACTTGCCGTCGCCGTCCTGCTGCGCCTTGGCGCTGGCGATCGGTTTCAGAATCTTCACCTTCGCCTTTTGCTTGAGCGCCTCGACGTAGTCGAACATTTCCTGCTGGGCGATGATGCTGTCGATCTTCTCTTTCTCGGCCTGGCGGCGCGCGGCATCGGGCTGGGCCGGCTGGCTCACCTTGCCGATCCGGTAGACCGCATAGCCCATGCCAGGCACATCGACGCCGACATAGGCCGGCAGCTTGCTGGTGTCCGCCTTCAGCACTTCACCCATCGCCACGCGGTTGATGCCGTCTTCCTTGCTGCGCGAGACCACCTTGGCGGGGCCGAAACCGCTCGCGTCGTCCGCCGCCTTCAGGGCCGCCAGTTTCGCCTCGCCGGCCTTCTTGGCCAGTTTGAGCGCCTCTTCCTGCGCCACGCGCTGGCGGATCGGCGCCTCGACTTCAGCCAGCGGGCGCTTGCTGGCGGGCTTGAATTCGACCACGCGGCCGGCGATCAGGGTGTTCGGCGCCACTTCCACCGCCTCGGTGTTGCGCTTGTTTTTCAGCGCCTCTTCCGAGAAGATGGCTTTCAGGAACTTGGCGTTGTTGAACGGCGCCGCGCCCAAGGCCGGCGACGGATTGCGCGACAGGCTGGCGACGGTTTCGATTTTCAGCTTGAGCTTGTCGGCCACCGGCTTCAGGCTGTCGGCCTGCTCGTAGACGGTGTTGGAAAACGCCTCGACCAGCTCCGCATATTTCTTGCTCATTTTTTGCTTCTTCAGGTCGGCGGCGATTTCCCCCTTGACCTGCTCGAGCGGCTTGACGGCGGGCGGCTTGAGGGCCGTCACGGTCAGGATGTGGAAACCGAACTCGGAGCTGACCAGATCGCTGATCTCGCCCTGCTTGAGCCGGTACGCGGCGGCCTCCACCGACGACGGCAGCGCGCCCTTTTCGATCACGTCCAGATCGCCGCCCAATTCGGCCGAGGCCGGGTCTTGCGACTGCGCCTTGGCGATCTTGGCGAACTCGCCCGGCGCCTTGCGCACCTGGGCCAGCACGGCTTCGGCCTTGGCCTTGGCGGCGGCCTTGTCGGCGCCGCTGGCGTCTTTTTTCACGGCGATCAGGATGTGGCTGAGACGACGGCTCTCTTCGCTGGCGAAGCGCTTCTGGTTGTCGTTGTAGTAGGCGCCGACCTCGGCGTCGGTGACGGCGACCTGGTCGGCGACGACCGCGTTGTCGAACAAGACGTATTCGATCTTGACTTGTTCCGGCAGCTCGAACAGCTTGCCGTTCTTGTCGTAGAACGCCTTCACCATCTCATCGGTGACTTTCACCTGCGGCAAGAACTGGCTGACCGGCAGCACCAGCTCCTGCACTTCGCGCTCCTGGTCGTTGATGTCGGACAGGCGCGTGGCCACCGAGCGCGGCGCGAAGGCCGTGTTTTCGATCGCGCCGGCCAGTTGCTGGGTCGCCATCTGGGCGCGCAGGCTCGCCTCGTAGATCTCCGGCGTCATGCCCTGGGCGCGCAGCAGGTTTTTGTAGTGCTCGAAATCGAAGGTGCCGTCGGCCTTGATCACGCCGGGAATCTGCGTCAGTTCCTTTTGCAGCGCGGCGTCGCTGACGCTCAGACGGCTGCGCAGCACTTCGGCGTGCACCGCGCGCTCGGCGATCAGGTTGTCGAGGATGGCTTGCTTGGCCTCCGGCGTGTCGAACATTTGCTGATCGAATTTGGCGCCCAGACGCTGGCGGAAGTTCTCCATTTGCTGGCGCTGCGCCCCTTCCCATTGCTGCTGCGTGATCGACTGCTCGCCGACCTTGGCGATGGTGTTGGCGTCGTCGCCGATGCCCTGGTAGCCGCTGATGCCAACCAGAGCGAACGACGGGACGATCAGCAGCATCAGAAAAATCTGCATCAAGCGTTGATGGGTACGAATAAATTCAAACATGGTGAGCCAATTCGGGTTGGAGTGGATTGCGATGAACTTGCAGACGAACTCGCACATATAAGAAAAGGCGAACTCGCGTTCGCCTTTTCTTATGCGGGCGGCGTGGACCGGAGATCAATCCCGGTCCGCTTCCCCTTTAAATTCAATGAGTTGGCGGCCAAATCGAACCGAAAATCTGCCGCTCAAAACGATACCGGACGATTCTACAGCGACGCTAGCGCGATAGCAAGTGCAATCCCGCCCGGGGGCGCGGCGGCGCCGATCCGGCGGCGCCGCGCAAAGCGTAGGAAAATCGTGCGTAAAAAAGAAAAACCCCCGCAACTCGATGAGCTGCGGGGGTATCTTATTCTGGCGGAGCGGACGGGACTCGAACCCGCGACCTCCGACGTGACAGGCCGGCATTCTAACCAGCTGAACTACCGCTCCAGATCTTGCTTGGCGTATTTTTGGCGGAGCGAACGGGACTCGAACCCGCGACCTCCGACGTGACAGGCCGGCATTCTAACCAACTGAACTACCGCTCCCAAAAAATACAGTTACCACTCTATCCGACGCCACAAACCACCTGTCGCCGGACATTCGGGCGTTTGTCACCACACCCAAGTCCGTTAGTTTACAGCATCCTTCAGCGCTTTGCCAGCTTTAAATTTCGGAACCTTCGCGGCGTCGATAATAATGGCTTCCTTGGTGCGCGGATTGCTGCCGGTGCGCTCGGCGCGCTCGCTCACGGAAAACGTGCCGAAGCCGACCAGGGTCACGCTGTCGTT
>JACMLV010000589.1 GCA_014379395.1 Burkholderiaceae bacterium | reverse complement strand
TTAAAGCTGCGCGATCTGCGCGGCCACGCGCGCCAGCACGCTGTCCCAGTCGCCCGCCTTGGGCTGGCGCACCAGCGTCGCCGACGGATACCACGGGCTGTCCGCGCGCTCGAGCATCCAGCGCCAGTCGGGCGCCCACGGCAGCAAAATCCACACCGGCTTGCCCATCGCCGCGGCCAGATGCGCGACCGAGGTGTCGACCGTCACCACCAGATCCAGATTGGCGATCAGCGCCGCCGTTTCGGCGAAGTCGGTCTGGGCCTCGGCGAAGTGCAGGAGCGCGCTTTGACGCGCAAGCAGCAGCCGGTCGAGCGCGCCCAGATCCTTCTGGATCGAGACGTATTGCGCGTTCTCGCCGACCAGCCGCATCAGCGTCAGCAGCGGAATCGAGCGCGCCGCGTCGTTGTCGTGGCCGGCGCTGCCGGCCCAGGCCAGGCCGATGCGCGGCAGGGTTTTCGGGCCCAGCTTGGCTTGCCAGGCGGCGACGCGGGCCGGGTCGGCCGCCAGATAGGATGGCTCGGCCGGAACCGTGTCCAGGCGGGTCTGGAACGCGAGCGGCAGACTCATCAAAGGACAGTGGAAGTCAAACGCCGGCAGGGCCTCGCCGGTGCCCAGCACCTGCTGCGCGCCGGGCAGGCCGGAGAGCAGCGACTTGAGCGCCGGCTGCACCCGCACAATCACCTTCGCGCCGAGCCCGGCGAGCAGCTTGACGTAGCGGCAGAACTGGATCGTGTCGCCCAAGCCCTGTTCCGAATACACCAGGATGGTCTTGCCTTGCAGGTCGGGCGCGCCCAGCCACAAATGCGCGCCGAATTCCTGCTTCAGCGGCAGATAGGCCTCCTTGCGCCAGCGCCATTCATACTGGCGGAAACCGTTTTCAAAGTCGCCGTTCAAGAGGCGGCACACGCCGTCGTTGAAATTGGCGTCGACGTGGCCCGGATCGATCAGCAGCGCGCGCCGGTAGCTGAGGATGGCCTCGTCGGGGCGGTTCAGGTATTGCAGCGCGTTGGCGCGGTTGAACAGGGCGGCCACATAAGCCTGGTTGAGTTCGAGCGCGCGGTCGAGCACGATCAGCGCCTCTTCCGGGCGCTTGAGCGCGATCAGCGAATTGCCCAGGTTGCTGAGCGCCTCCGCGTAATCGGGTTTGACGCGCAGCGCGCGCTCGAAGAAGGCGATGGCCTCGCCGTGGCGCTGCATTTCCTGCAGCGTGCTGCCGCAGTTGCTCAGCGCCGCCTGATGCTCGGGGTTGATGCGCAGCGCGCTCTGGTAAGCCCGCAGCGCGTCGTCGAAGCGCCGCATGCGTTGCCGCGCCACGCCCAGATTCGAGAAGGCCAGCGCCTCGTTCGGATCGACTTCGACCGCGCGCCCGATCAGGTCGCACGCCGCCTGCGCGTCGCCGCTTTGCAGCGCGTACACGCCGAGCAGATGCAGCGCGTCGAAATTGTTCGGTTCGACCTCCAGAATTTCCAGATACAACAGGCCGGCCTGCTGCAAATCGCCCTGCTGGTGGGCGGCGATGGCCCGTTGCAGCTTGACCGAAATGGCGATGGTGGCGGGGGACAGGGCGGGCGCTGGGCGGGCCGGCTTCGGGGATCGGTTTTTCATCGCGCTTGCTGAGAATGGCTGATCGACAAGTATGAGCGGAAATCCCCTCTTTGCGCCAGAAAAACAGAAAATATCGTCGCGGGAAAACATCGGCCGGCGCGCCCTGCTGCGCGGGCGCGCCGCCGGTGCCGGGCG
>JACMLV010000067.1 GCA_014379395.1 Burkholderiaceae bacterium | reverse complement strand
GGTGGCCATCGCCGACACCGTCACCGAGATGAACGTCGTCAAGCACGCCTTCAAAGCCGGCATCGCCGCGCAAGCCGGGACCGAGTGGTGACGGCGGCCGACACGAACCCGGCCGGCGCCCGCATCCTGCTGGTCGGCGCGCTGTCCTCGGGACAGGGCAAGACCACCGTGACGGCCGCGCTGGCGCGCAAGCTGGTCAAACTCGGGCAGAAGGTGCGCATCTTCAAATGCGGCCCCGACTTCATCGACCCGATGCTGCTCGAACGCGCCAGCGGCGCGCCGGTCCACACGCTCGACCTGTGGATGGTCGGCTTTGACGACTGCCGCCGCCAGCTGGCGCAGGCCGCGCGCGAAGCCGACGTGATCCTGATCGAAGGCGTGATGGGCCTGTACGACGGCAACCCCTCCTCGGCCGACCTGTCGCGCGAATTCGGCGTGCCGGTGATGGCCGTGATCGACGCCGGCTCGATGGCGCAAACGGCCGGCGCGCTGGTGCTCGGCCTGCGCGATTACGGCCCGGTCGAAATGGCCGGCGTGATCGCCAACCGCATCGCCAGCGCCGGCCACGCGGCCATGGTCGCCGCCTCGTTGCGCGACATCCCGCTGTTCGCCACCATGCCGCGCCAGAACGCCTCGCTGCCGGAACGCCACCTCGGCCTGGTGCTGCCGGGCGAAGTGACCGACCTCGATACGATGCTCGAACAACTGGCCGACCAGCTCGAATTCGACCCGCAGGCGTGGGACAGCCTGCGCCGGACGCACATCGACGCGCCGGCGCCGGCCGAAGCGACGCCGCCCGCGCTGGCCGGCAAGACCATCGCCATCGCCCGCGACGCCGCCTTCGCCTTCCTGTATCCGGCCAACCTCGATCTGCTGCGCGAGATGGGCGCCACGCTGCGCTTCTTCTCGCCGCTGGCCGACCAGCCGGCGCCGGCCGATGCGGACGCCATCTATCTGCCGGGCGGCTACCCGGAACTGCACGCGGCCCAGCTATCGCAGGCCGGCAACTGGCAAGCCTCGCTGCGCGCCGCGCACGCGCTCGGCGTGCCGATTTACGCCGAATGCGGCGGCATGATGTCGCTCGCCGACACGCTCGGCGACCAGTCCGGCGCGCAGCATCCGATGGCCGGCCTGCTGCCGGGCCGGATCGTGATGCAGCCGCGCCTGGCCGGCCTCGGCCCGCAAAGCCTGGCCACGCCGCACGGCCCGCTGCGCGGCCACACCTTCCACTATTCGCGCCTCGAAACCGAGGTCGAACCGGCCGCGCACACCGTCAAGCGCCCGTCCGGCGTGGACGGCGAGGCGGTGTACCACGTCGACTCGCTGACGGCGACCTACTTCCACGCCTACTTCCCGTCCAACCCGAAGGCGGCGGCGGCGCTGTTCCTGCCGCGGGAGGCGGCATGACGCGCACCCTGGTGCTGGGCGGCGCGCGCTCGGGCAAGAGCCGCCATGCCGAACGGCTGGCGATCGACTCCGGCAAGGAAGTCGTCTACATCGCCACCGCCCACGCCGGCGACGGCGAGATGGCGACCCGCATCGAACACCACCGCCGGCAGCGCCCGGCCGGATGGCGCACGGTCGAAGAGGAAATCAATCTGGGCGACGCGCTGGAACGCTGGTGCGCGCCGGATCGCCTGGTGCTGGTCGACTGCCTGACGCTGTGGCTGACGAACCTGATGTTTTCAGGAGGCGACGAGCATCCCGACGTCGGCGACATCGCCCTGCCCGCGCTGTTCCACGAGCAGCGCGCGCGCTTTTTGCGGGCGCTGGAAAACGCCGCCGGCGACGTGGTGCTGGTGTCGAACGAAGTGGGCATGGGCATCGTGCCCTACGGCGCGATCTCGCGCAGCTTCACCGACGAAGCCGGGCGCCTGAACCAGGCCGCCGCCGCCGTCTGCGACCGCGCGCTGTTCATCGTCGCCGGCCTGCCCCTCACTTTGAAAGGCGCGCCATGCTGAGCGGCTTGACCCTTCCCCTCGTCGCGCTGCTTCTGGCGGCCGGCGTGCTGCTCGACTTCGCGCTGGGCGAAGCGCGGCGCTGGCATCCGCTGGTCGGCTTCGGCAACCTGGTTTATGCGATCGAGCGCCGCCTCAACCGCGGCCGCGCGCGCTTCTGGCGCGGCGTTCTGGCGTGGCTGCTGGCGGTCGTGCCGCTGGTCGCGCTGACCACCTGGACCTGCGGCGCGCTCGGGCTGGCGGCGCACGCCGTCGCACTGTATTTCTGCATCGGCCTGCGCAGCCTGCGCGACCATAACCTGCCGATCGCCAAGGCGCTGGCGGGGGGCGATCTGGCCCAGGCGCGCCTGCTGACGGCGCGCATCGTCAGCCGCGACACGCGCGCGGCCAACGCCGCCGACCTGGCCAAGGCCAGCGCCGAATCGTTGCTCGAAAACGGCAACGACGCCGTGTTCGGCACGCTGTTCTGGTTCGCCGTGGCGGGCGGCCCCGGCGCGGTGCTGTTCCGGCTGGCGAACACGCTGGACGCGATGTGGGGCTACCGCAACGCGCGCTTCGAACAATTCGGCTGCGCCGCCGCGCGCATCGACGACGCCCTTAATTACATCCCGGCGCGCCTGACCGCGCTGTCCTATGTCGCGCTGGCGCCCACGCTGGCCGGCAAGCGCCGCGCCTGGCAATGCTGGCGCAGCCAGGCCCCGGCCTGGAGCAGCCCGAACGCCGGGCCGGTGATGGC
>JACMLV010000066.1 GCA_014379395.1 Burkholderiaceae bacterium | reverse complement strand
GTCGGCTTCACCGCTGACAAGGCCACCGGAGGCGGCGGCGCGGCGCTGTTTCTGAACAGCCGCGGCCGGCGCATCACGCCGCGCGTGGTGCAACTGCGCATCAAGGCCCACGCCCAGGCGGTCGGCATCCCGGCCAACGTCCACCCGCACATGCTGCGCCATTCGTTCGCCTCGCACGTGCTGCAATCGTCGGGCGACCTGCGCGCGGTGCAGGAAATGCTCGGCCACGCCAGCATCGCCTCGACCCAGGTCTACACCTCGCTCGACTTCCAGCACCTGGCGCAGGTGTACGACAAGGCGCATCCGCGCGCCAAGCTGAAATAAGCGCAACGCCGCGGGCGGCGTGATCGAAATCAAGCGCCCGCTAGCGTATTTGCAAGCAAACGTGAAAATCCGGCATAATCGCCCGGATCAGCGCCGCCGGCCCGCCCTTTCCTGGCGCCGCGCGCCTCCCGACATCGACCCTCACCAAGACACATCCATGGCACTCATTCCTAGCACTATCCTGACGGGCTTTCTCGGCGCCGGCAAAACCACGCTGCTCAACCGCATCCTGCAGGAGGATCACGGCATGCGCATCGCCGTGATCGAAAACGAATTCGGCCAGGAAAACATCGACAACGAGATCTTGGTGCGCGACAGCACCGAGCAGATCGTCGAAATGAACAACGGCTGCATCTGCTGCACCGTGCGCGGCGACCTGATCGTCGCGCTCACCGAGCTGGCACGCAAGCGCGACGACGGCCTGCTGCGGTTCGACCGGGTGGTGATCGAAACGACCGGCCTGGCCAATCCCGGCCCGGTGGCGCAGACCTTTTTCGTCGACGAGGAAGTGGCCGCGCATTACATGCTCGACGCCATCATCACCGTGGTCGACGCGCGCCACGCGATGGGCCAGCTCGACGAGCACGAGGAAGCCCAGCGCCAGGTCGGCTTCGCCGACAAGATACTGCTGTCCAAGACCGATCTGGTCGACCAGGCCGCGCTCGACTCGCTGATTCCGCGCCTGAAACGCATCAATCCGCGCGCGCCGATCGGCAGCGCCGATTTCGGCCGCGTCCCGCTCGCCGAGGTACTCGACATCCGCGGCTTCAACCTCAACGAAAAGCTGGAGCTGGACCCGGATTTCCTGGAGGGCGAGCCGGAGCAGGTGCACGACCACGAGCATCCGCACGCGCACAGCCACGAGCACAAGCATGAACATGGCGAAAGCTGCGGCGCCGGCTGCGACCACAACCACCACCACGCCGGCCACAGCGATGAAATCGCCGCCTTCGTCTTCAAAAGCACGCGCCCTTTCGACAGCGCGCGGCTCGACGAATTTCTGGGCGGGCTGGTGCAGGTGTACGGCCCGCGCATGTTGCGCTACAAAGGCGTATTGTTGATGCAGGGCGCCGAGCGCAAGGTGGTCTTCCAGGGCGTGCACCAACTGATGGGGAGCGACCTGGGCGCGAAATGGAGGGAGGACGAGGTGCGCGGCAGCAAAATGGTGTTTATTGGCAAAAATCTGCCGAAAGACATCTTTATTCACGGGTTGGAACAATGTTTGGTATAAACTACCCGCCACAAGCGCGGCAATGACACTCGCCCGGCAAATATATTGCCAAATAATTCACATAAAAGTGGAGTGCCGTAGCGGATACCAGTGCAGCGTTCGGCGCAACATGCCGGACCATCTGATCAATTTGAAAACTCTGTCGTATCGAAGGTAAGCGAAGTGATGACTAAAACTAATAAATCGACCCCCGCCGCTGAGACCGAAGCCGCCTTGCCGAGCGAAGAACAAGTTCGTCAGATGCCCGACAAGGATTACATGAATCCGGCGCAACTGGCGTTTTTCAAGGCGCGCTTGAAACAGCTCGAGAAAGACTTATTGAAAAACGCCGGCGAGACCACCGAGCATCTGCGCGAAACCGTGCTGGTGCCCGATCCGGCCGACCGCGCCACCATCGAGGAAGAGCACGCGCTCGAACTGCGCACCCGCGACCGCGAGCGCAAGCTGCTCAAGAAGGTGCAGCAATCGATCGCCAGCATCGACTCGGGCGAATACGGCTGGTGCGAGGAAACCGGCGAACCGATCGGCATCCCGCGCCTGATCGCCCGTCCGACCGCGACCCTGTCGCTGGAAGCGCAGCAACGGCGCGAACTCAAGCAAAAGCTGTACGGCGACTGAGCCGGCGGCGAGCGCGCCGCCTCAGCCCACAAAAAAAGCATGCCCGCGCATGCTTTTTTTACGCCCGCCGTCCTTGCTCTGGCCTTGCTCTGGTTTTCTTGCCCTAGGTAATGAAAAACCGGAAAAAGCCGGCTCATGAATTACACTAGCGTCTGTTGTAAATCGTATCCATTCAACCGGCCGGCCAACGACGAGGAAAGACGTGGGACTGTTCTCCCGGTTCACCAAAAATCGCAACAGGGAAACGCCGCCGGAAGCGCCGCCGGCGTCGACCTTGCGCGCGCCCGACGACGAGGCGACTCGGCTGGCGCAGCAGCAGCGCCAGCGCGAAATCGCGCGCCAGACCGCGCTCAAGATCGACGCCATCGAGGCGGCCATGGTGTCCGACATCTTCAATTCCCCCGAGCCGGCCTGGAACGCCGGCCCGCGCCGCCCGCCCAAGCCGGCCCCGGTCGGACCACACGACGACGCCCAGACCACGCTGTTACTGGCCGACGAGGAACTGCCGACCATCGCGGCGGCGGCCCAGAGCGCGCCGGTGGTCGAAGAGACCGTGATGTTGTACGCCAACAACCAGCTCGAACTGGCCGAACAGCTGCTGCTGGCCGGCCTGCACGAGGCCGGCAGCGACCGCACCGTCTGGTGGATGCTGTTCGACCTGTTCCAGGTCACCGGCCAGCAGGAGCGCTTCGACGACTTGTCGATCGACTACGCCAGCAAGTTCGAAACCTCGCCGCCGGCCTGGGTCGATCCGCCACCCGGCGCCGACGCCGCCCAGGCTTATTCCGGCGTCACCCCGACCCAGGCCTTCACCGGCGTGCTCGACGCCGCCATCGCGCCCGCGCTCGAACGCCTGCGACAACTGGCCGACGACAATCCCGTCTTGCGGCTGGAATTTAGCGGCGTCACCGGGATCGACCCGGCCGGCTGCGCCCTGCTGCTGCAAAGCCTGCGCGCCCTGCAGGCACGGCAATGCGAACTGATCGTCGTCGCCGCCGCCGAGCTGGCGATCCAGATCCGCGCCACCTTGCGCGTCGGCCAGCGCGACGCCACCGAGGCGCCCTGGCTGCTGCTGCTCGAACTGCTGCAATTGCTGAACCGGGAAAAGGAATTCGAAGAGACCGGCATGGATTACTGCGTCACCTTCGAAGTGTCGCCGCCGTCGTTCGTCGCGCCCAAGAAAGTGGCGACCGCCGCGCGCCAGCACGCCTCGCCGGCGACCGACCGCTTCATGCTGCCGGCCGTCGTCGAAGGCGACTGCGGCGCGCTGTTCGAAGCCATCGACGCCTACGCGGCGCAGTACAGCGCCATCGTGTTCGACTGCTCGCGCCTGCAACGCATCGAGTACCGCGCCGCCGGCCTGTTGCACAAGCGCCTGACGGAGCTGGCCGGCGACGACAAGAAGATCGAATTCCGCGACCTGAACCACCTCGCCGCCGCGCTGCTGCGCCTGCTCGCCTTCTCCGACGTCGCCCGCATCTTCCCGCAGAAATATTAGTTCCCAACGCATTAGCGCGGGCGCGCCCCGCGCCGCCAGAAGCGCTCCAGCAAGGGCTTGACGCTGATGCCGTGCAACAGGATCGACAGCACGATCACCACCGTCGTGATCTCGGCCAGTTCGCGCGCCAGCGGCCGCGGCAAGCCGTGGCCGATCGCATACATCAGGTAGTACAGCGAGCCGATGCCGCGCACGCCGAACCAGCCGGCGATGGCGCGGATGCGGCCCGGCGCATCGCTGCCGGCCAGGCCGAGCAGCACGCTCAGCGGGCGCGCCACCGCGAACAGGAACAGCGCAGTGCCCACCGCGCGCCAATTCCACGCGCTCAGGGTCAGCATGCCGCCCAGCAGCAGCACCAAGACCAGCTCCGACAGGCGCTCCAGATGCTCCTTGAACACCAGCGACTCGGCGCTCACCGTCAGCGGCACCTCGCCCTCGGCGCGCCCGGCGGCCGACTTCGACATGTCGCTGTCGAGCAGGCCGTGGCGGTCCTTGCGCGCGCCGGCCAGCACCAGCTCGGTCTGCCGCAGCGCCACGCCGGCGAAAAACACCGCCAGAAAGCCCCAGCCGGACAACCACAGCGAGACCCCGTACACGATCGCGATCAAGCCCAGCCCGACCAAGTCGTCGAGCACCTCGTGACGCCGCTCGCCGCTGCGCAGGCGCCAGCCGAGCCGCGCCAGCCCGGCGCCGCCGACCACCCCGATCACGGTCGCCGACAGCGTCGCCCACAACACGTCGAGCGCGACCCAGCGCCAGCCGAACTGCCCCAGCTCGTGCAGCCCCAGCAGGCCGAGTCCGAGCATCACGAACGGAAACGCGCTGCCGTCGTTCATGCCGGCCTCGCAGGTCAGGTCGAAGCGCAGCTCGTCCTTGTCGCCGGCGTGGCGCACCTGCACGTCGGTCGCCAGCACCGGATCGGTCGGCGCCAGGATCGCGCCCAGCAAGATGGCCGCGCCGACCGGCAAACCAAGCACGTAATAGGCGAAGCCGGCCATCAAGGCCACCAGGATCGCCATCGACAGCCAGGCCAGCCGGATCGACGACGCCCAGCGCTTCCACGTGACCGGCACCGGCATCTTCACGCCGGCCGAAAAGAGCGAAATGAGCACCGCGATCTCGGTCAGCACCTCGAGCAGGGCCGACTGTTCCAACGGATCGAAATGGAACACGTTGAACACGCTCGGCCCCAGCAGCAGCCCGGCGCACAGGTACACGATGGCCGAGGTGAACGGCGAGCGCGAAATCGTGGTCGCCGCCAGCCCGCGCGCGAGCATCAGGCAGCCGATCAGGATGAACCAGTAGGTGTTACTCATGATCTGCTCATATAAGATTGGGGTTTGTTTGCGTTGCGACAGCGTAACGCTTGCTCGATTCGGGTGGCGCGCCCGAGCCGCTTGCAAACGGCGGCGGCCGTCCCCACCTTGCCAGGATGCGCGCAAGGATGCGGCCGCCTGGCGGCGCCGGCGCGCGAACCACTGATCACTTAGAGGCGGACATGGAACAATTTCACGGCACCACTATCCTGTGCGTGCGGCGCGGCAAGCAAGTGGCCCTGGGCGGCGACGGCCAGGTCACGCTGGGCAATATCGTCATGAAGGGCACGGCCCGCAAGGTGCGCAAGCTCTTCCAGGGCAAGGTGCTGTGCGGCTTCGCCGGCGGCACCGCCGACGCCTTCACCCTGCTCGACCGCTTCGAGGGCAAGCTGGAAAAACACCAGGGCAACCTGCTGCGCGCCTCGGTCGAACTGGCCAAGGACTGGCGCACCGACCGCGTGCTGCGCCGCCTGGAGGCGATGCTCTTGGTCGCCGACAGCGAGTCGACCCTGGTCATCACCGGCAACGGCGACGTGCTGGAACCGGAGGACGGCATCGGCGCGATCGGCTCGGGCGGCGTGTACGCCCAGTCGGCCGCCAAGGCGCTGCAGGAAAACACCGAGCTGACGCCGGCCGAGATCGTGAAAAAATCGCTCACCATCGCCGGCCAGCTGTGCATCTACACCAACATGTCGCACACCATCGAAACGCTCGACTGAGCCAGGAAACCCACATCATGAACATGACACCGCTCGAAATCGTCGCCGAACTCGACAAGCACGTGGTCGGCCAGGGCAAGGCCAAGCGCGCCGTCGCCATCGCGCTGCGCAACCGCTGGCGCCGCCAGCAGGTGAGCGAGCCGCTGCGCCACGAGATCACCCCGAAGAACATCCTGATGATCGGCCCGACCGGGGTCGGCAAGACCGAGATCGCGCGCCGCCTGGCCAAGCTGGCCGACGCGCCTTTTATTAAGATCGAGGCCACCAAGTTCACCGAGGTCGGCTACGTCGGGCGCGACGTCGACACCATCATCCGCGACCTGATCGACATCGGCATCAAGCAGACCCGCTCGAACGAAATGAAGAAGGTGCGCCAGCGCGCCGAAGACGCCGCCGAGGACCGCGTGATCGACATCCTGGTGCCGCCGGCGCGCGACTTCGGCTTCAACGTCGCCGCCGGCGAGCAGCCGACGGCCGGCGACGCCACCCGCCAAACCTTCCGCAAGCGCCTGCGCCAGGGCGACTTGAACGACAAGGAAATCGAAATCGAGCTGGCCGAATCTGGCCCGCAGATGGAAATCATGGCCCCGCCGGGCATGGAGGAGATGACCGAGCAGATCAAGTCGATGTTCTCGGGCATCGGCGGCGCGCGCAAGAAGTCGCGCAAGATCAAGATCGGCGAGGCGATGAAAGTGCTGATCGAGGAGGAGGCGGCCAAGCTGGTCAACGACGACGAGCTGAAACAGAAGGCGATTCAGAACGTCGAGCAGAACGGCATCGTCTTCCTCGACGAGATCGACAAGATCGCCTCGCGCTCGGAAGTGGGCGGCGCCGACGTCTCGCGCGCCGGCGTGCAGCGCGACCTGCTGCCGCTGGTCGAGGGCACCACCGTCAACACCAAGTACGGCATGATCCGCACCGACCACATCCTGTTCATCGCCTCGGGCGCCTTCCACCTGGCCAAGCCGTCCGACCTGATCCCCGAACTGCAGGGGCGCTTCCCGATCCGGGTCGAACTCGAATCGCTTTCCATCGCCGACTTCGAGTGCATCCTGACCAGCACCGACGCCTGCCTGACGCGCCAGTACGAAGCCCTGCTGGCGACCGAGAACGTGAAGATCGAATTCGCGCCCGAAGGCATCACGCGGCTGGCCGAAATCGCCTTTTCGGTCAACGAGCGCACCGAGAACATCGGCGCGCGCCGGCTCTACACGGTGATGGAAAAGCTGCTCGAGGAAGTGTCGTTCACGGCCAGCGAAACCGGCGCGGCCGGCAGCACCTTGAGCATCGACGCGGCCTACGTCAACGACCGGCTCGACGCGCTGGCGGTCAACGAAGACCTGTCGCGCTACGTGCTGTAATCATCGGAAAAGGAACGGAGGGCGGCATGGCGAACAAGGCACTGGCGACGCGGCAGAAAATGCAGTTCCGCCTGAAACCGTCCGCCCTCAAGCCGCGCAATCCGCTCGCCGCCGCGGCCAAGCAACGGAGCGCCGGGCCGCACGTCAAGAGCGTGTCGGCGCAGCGCCAGGCGGCCAAGCGGGCGCTGAAAAAAATCGATCCCGATAAAACAGACGAATAGCCCGTCGAACGACTCAAAACGCGCCGAGCCTTGAAGAGGTCGTGTCAGACAAACACACCGGGCGGCACCTGAAAACGCCCGGCGAGGGCTTTGATTTGCCGGACATTGAGTTCGCGCTTGCCATTGAGAATTTCCGAGACCACGCCCTGGCTGCCGATTTCCGGCAAGCCGGCCTGCGTCAGGCCGTGCCGCTCCATCAGGAAGCGCAGCATGGCGACCGGCGTCACCGGGTCGGCCGGATAATGCAGGTCGTCATACTCGCCGATCAGCGCGCCGAGGGTGTCAACCAGATTCGCCAGCGGATGTTGCTGGCTCGCCGCGCCTGCGTCGAGCAAGCGGTTCAGGCTCGCCACCGCCGCCTCGTAACCGGCCGCGTCGCGAATCGGACGCAGCGGGACGAATGACGACAGCGCCTGAAAATGGGCGGTAATCTCTGCCACCGCAGTGGAATCCGTCATGGTTTCCATTGGTCGTACTCCTTGTGCGTGAAGACATGTCGGATATACAGCTTCTGGACATCGAAATGGATGGCGCTGACAATCCGGAATTTATTTCCACTAATATCGAAAATGTAATAGTCGTGCACCTTGTCCGTCGCATTGAAGACGGCCTTGACCTCCGCGAAATTGGCAAACGATCTGGATTCGACGATCTTGCGCCAGGCTTGCATCGGTGCCCGCGCGTCCGGATGGATGGCCGCGAAATCGGTCAGTGCCTTGTTGGAGATGATGCGCATACCGATTACTATATCTCATATTGCGATATTTAGTGCGGCATCCCCATGAATAGAATTTACGGCGAGTTGCCGTACAATGTTCAACAGGAGGACAACACCATGCCACCAGCCATTACCACCGCCCGGCTTGAAGCACGCATCAGTACCGACCTGCACGCATTGCTCAAACGCGCCGCCGAACTGCAGGGCCGCACCATGACCGACTTCGTCGTGACCGCCGTACAAGAGGCCGCCCAACGCGCCATTGAACAGGCCGAAATCATGCGGCTGTCACTAGCCGATCAGGAGTGCTTCGCCCAGGCGCTGCTATCGCCACCGCAACCGGCGCCGGCCCTCGAGCGCGCCTTCGCGCGCCGCGGCAAGCTTTTGCGCACTGAATGAGCAGCGCGCCGTTCCGCCTCGGGCCGCTCGATGCAAGTCATGACAGGAATGCGTTCGACAGCGGTTCCGTGCAGCTCGACCGCTATTTGCGCCAACACGCCACGCAGGACGTCCGGCGCAGGGTGGCCGCGTGTTTCGTCGCACTCGCCGACGGACACCGCATCGCCGGCTACTACACACTGGCCTCGGCCAGCCTACTGTTAGCCGACCTCCCGGCCGGGGCCGGCAGGAAGCTGCCGCGCTACCCAACCGTGCCGGCGGTGCGCATGGGGCGGCTGGCGGTCGACCTGGCATTTAGGGGGAAGGGGCTGGGTGGCGCGCTGCTGGCCGATGCGCTCGCGCGCGCCACCCGTTCGGAAATCGCCGCCTACGCCATGATGGTTGACGCTAAGGATGAAACGGCGGCGGCCTTCTACCGGCATCACGGCTTCATCGCCCTGCCCGATTCGCCCTCGACGCTGTTCTTGCCGCTGGCAACCGTGCTGGCGCCGCGGTCCCATCCGTGAGGGCTTCCATTGACACCGCAGGCCGGCCTACTGGTGCGGCGGCGGCACCGCCGTGGCCGGCACCAGCGAGCTGCCGGGGACGAACGCCGGAGATTGCGGCACAGATGGATTGGCCGCGCCGGCACTCGCGCCCGCGCCAGCAGCAGCCTTCGGCGTCTCGGCGGCCAGTTCGACCCGCTTGACCGCGCCGCCTTCCGACAGCAGCACGAAGCGCGGCGCGATCTGTTTCACCGTCACGCCGGGCGCCACTTCCTCGCCCACGCCCAAGGCCTGCGCCGGCTTGCCGTCGGCCGCCAGGATCGCCGCGATGCCGCGTGCGTTGCCGGCGGCGACCACGCCCTTCAACTGATAATTGCTGGCCACCACGACCGCGCTCTGGCCGCCGAACAATCCAGCCGCCGCCTCCACGCTCGGCGCAGGCGCGCCGGCGGCCGGCGCGGCCGCGGCCAGCGGGCGCACCGGCGGCGTCAGCCACTGCATGGTCCAGTAGGCGAGCGATGCGGACAGCGCGACGACGGCGATCAAACTGGCAAACAGGGGCAAACGCTTCATCGGATTCCTTGATTCTTCAATGTTGTCTCTACCGCACCAGCTGGTTGATTTCGATAATCGGCATCAGCACGGCCAGCACGATCAGCAGCACCACCACGCCCATCGCCAGGATCAGCGCCGGCTCGAGCAGGCCGGCGATGGTCAGCGTGCGGCGCTCCAGATCCTGCTCCTGGGCGCCGGCCGCGCGTTCGAGCATGGCCGGCAGCTCGCCGGTCAGTTCGCCGGCCCGGATCATGTGGATCAGCATCGGCGGAAAATGCTTTTGCGTCGACAGCGCGCGCGCCAGGCTGACGCCTTCGCGCACGCTGCCGGTGGCCTGTTCGACCAGTTCGCGCATCGCCACGTTCGACAAAGTATCGCGGCTAGTTTGCAGCGCGCGCAGGATCGGCACGCCGGAACCGGTGGTGATGGCCAGCGTGGAGGCGAAGCGCGAGGTGTTCAGGCTGCGCTCGAACTTGCCGTACAGCGGCGCCGTCAGCAGCCAGGTGTGCCAGCGCCGCTTCAGGCCCGGCTCGCGCAGCGCGCGCCGCCAGCCGATCCACGCCGCGATCAACAGCACCAGCACGATCAGGCCGTAATGCCGCACGAAGTCCGACAGCGCCAGCATCACCACGGTGAGCAGCGGCAGCTTCTGCTTGGTGTTGGCGAACACCGAGACGATCTGCGGCACCACATAGGTGAGCAGGAAAATGACGATCGCGAACGCGACCACCGTGACGATGGCCGGATAGGTGAACGCCAGCTTGACCTTTTGCACCAGCGCGTTGCGGCGCTCGATGTAGTCGGCCAGGCGCGAGAGCACGCGCGCCAGGTGGCCGATCTGCTCTCCGGAGGCGACCAGCGCGCGGTAGATCTCGGCGAAGTCGCGCGGGTGGCGCGCCAGCACGTCGGAGAAGGCGGCGCCGCCCATCACCTCGGAGCGGATCGAGGCGATCAGGTCGCGCAGATACGGGCGCTCGGCCTGCTCCTGCAGCGCGCTGAAGGCTTGTTCGAGCGGCAGGCCGGCTTCGAGCAGGCTGGCCAGCTGGCGCGTGAACAGCGCCAGCTCGGTGTCGGACAGGCGCTCGCCGAAGGCGCGGCTTTTAGTCACGCCGGCGGCGTCGACCTGGGCCGCGATGGCGTCCACCGTCAGCGGCAGCAGTCCCTGGGTGCGCAGGTCGGCGCGCGCGGC
>JACMLV010000588.1 GCA_014379395.1 Burkholderiaceae bacterium | reverse complement strand
CTGGTGGCGCAGGGCGCCGAGCGCGCCGCGCAGCGCATGGCGCGCATCGCCGCGCTGTCGCGCCAGGCCTGCCAGATGGCGCACGTCTCCTACGACTTCCTGTACAACCAATCGACCAAGCTGCTGGCGATCGGCTACAACGTCAGCGAGCGCCGGCTCGACGCCAGCTGCTACGACCTGCTCGCCTCCGAGGTGCGGCTGGCCAGCTTCATCGCCATCGCCCAGGGCCAGCTGCCGCAGGAGCACTGGTTCGCGCTCGGGCGCCAGCTGTGCATGGTGGCCGGCCGGCCGGTGCTGCTGTCGTGGAGCGGCTCGATGTTCGAGTACCTGATGCCGCTGCTGGTCATGCCGACCTATCCGAACACCCTGCTCGACCAGACCTACCAGTCGGTGATCGACGCCCAGATCGACTACGGCCGCCAGCGCGACGTGCCGTGGGGGATCTCCGAATCGGGCTACAACACCACCGACGCCCACCTCAATTACCAGTACCGCGCCTTCGGCGTGCCGGGGCTGGGCATGAAGCGCGGCCTGGCCGACGACCTGGTGGTGGCGCCCTACGCCAGCATGCTCGGGTTGATGGTGCGGCCGGAGGAGGCCTGCCAGAACATGCAGCGCATGCGGGACGCCGGCTTCATGGGCCGCTACGGCTTTTACGAGGCGATCGACTACACCCCGGCGCGCCTGCCGCGCGGCCAGAGCCACGTCGTGGTGCGCTCGTTCATGGCGCACCACCAGGGCATGGGCTTCCTGGCCCTCGACTACCTGCTCAACGAGCGGCCGATGCAGCGCCGCTTCGAGTCCGACCCGCTGCTGCAATCGGCGCTGCTGGTGCTGCAGGAGCGCACCCCGCAGGCCGGCGCCTTCTATTCGAGCACCACCGAACTGGCGGCGGTGCGCAGCGGCGCCCAGGAGCCGGTCATGCCGATGCGCGTGCTCACCCAGCCCAACAGCGCGCAGCCGGAAATCCACCTGCTCTCGAACGGCCGTTATCACGTCATGGTCAGCAACGCCGGCGGCAGCTACAGCCGCTGGAAGGACCTGGCCGTGACGCGCTGGCGCGAGGACGGCACGCGCGACAACTGGGGCAATTTCTGCTACCTGCGCGACCTCGACGACGGCGCAATCTGGTCGGTCGCCTACCAGCCGACGCTGGTCGAACCGAAGAAGTACGAAGTCATTTTTTCCGAGGGGCGGGCCGAGTTCCGGCGCTCCGACAACGGCCTCGATCTGCACACCGAGATCGTGGTCTCGCCGGAGGACGACATCGAAATGCGGCGCACCCGCGTCACCAACAAATCGGGGCGCCGGCGGCGCATCGAACTGACCAGCTTCGCCGAGGTGGCGATGGCGCCGCCGGCGGCCGACGCGGCCCATCCGGCGTTCAGCAAACTGTTCGTGCAAAGCGAAATCCTGCGCGCCGAAAACGCCATCCTGTGCAGCCGCCGGCCGCGCTCGGAGGGCGAGGCGACGCCGTGGATGCTGCACGTGATGACGCTGCACGACGCGGTGGCCGAGTCGGTCTCGTTCGAAACCGACCGGGCCCGCTTCATCGGCCGCGGCCACACCGCCCAACTGCCGCAGGCGCTGCGCGAACCGGGTCCGCTGGGCGGCGCCGAAGGCTCGGTGCTGGACCCGGTGGTGGCGATCCGCTATTGCGTCACAATCGAGCCCGACCAGACCATCATCGTCGACAGCGTGACCGGCATGAGCGACACGCGCGAGGGCGCCATGCACCTGATCGACAAATACCAGGACCGCCACCTGGCCGACCGCGTCTTCGAGCTGGCCTGGACCCACGGCCAGGTCGTGCTGCGCCAGCTGAACGCGAGCGAAACCGACGCCCAGCTGTACGGCCGCCTGGCCAACCACGTGATCTATCCACACGCCGCGCTGCGCGCCGAAGCGGCCATCCTGGTGAAGAACCAGCGCGGCCAGTCCGGCCTGTGGGCGTATGCGATCTCGGGTGACTTCCCGATCGTGCTGCTGCAAATCCGCGACCCGGCCAACATCGAACTGGCGCGCCAGCTGGTGCAGGCGCACGCCTATTGGCGCCTGAAGGGGCTGGTGGTCGACCTGGTGATCTGGTACGAGGACCTGAGCGGCTACCGGCAGGTGCTGCAAGAGCAGATCATGGGCCTGATCGCCTCCGGCATCGACGCCCAGTCGATCGACCGGCCGGGCGGCATCTTCGTGCGCCTGTGCGACCAGATCGCCAACGAGGACCGCATCCTGCTGCAATCGGTGGCGCGCGCCATCCTGTCGGACACGCGCGGCACCCTGGCCGAGCAAGTGCGGCGGCCGTTGCCGCCGATGCTGCGCATGCCGGCCCTGATCCCCGACGGCCGCGCGGCCGACCAAGCGGCCCGCGGGCGCGCGCCGGCCCGGCCGGGCGCCAGGCCGGAGCTGATCCTGGAGAACGGCTGGGGCGGTTTCACGGCCGACGGCGCCGAATACGTGATCACGCTGAGGGAGGGCCGGCCGACGCCGGCGCCGTGGTCGAACGTGCTGGCCAATCCGCAGTTCGGCTGCGTCGTTTCCGAGGCCGGGCAGGCGTATACGTGGGCCGAGAACGCGCACGAATTCCGCCTCACGCCGTGGCATAACGACCCGGTTTCCGACACCGGCGGCGAGGCGTTCTACCTGCGCGACGAGCAAAGCGGCAAGTTCTGGTCGCCGTGCGCGCTGCCGGCGCGCGGCAGCGGCGACTACGTCACCCGGCACGGCTTCGGCTACAGCGTCTTCGAGCACGCCGAGGCCGGCATCCACTCCTCGCTGTGCACCTACGTCACGCTCGACGCGCCGGTCAAATACACGGTGCTCACGGTGCGCAACGACTCGCCCGTGACGCGCCGCCTGTCGGCCACCGGCTACGTCGAATGGGTGCTGGGCGACATGCGCGCCAAGTCCGCCATGCACATCGTCACCGAGGTCGATCCGGTCAGCGGCGCGCTGTTCGCGCGCAACGCCTACAACACCGAATTCTCGGGCCGGGTCGGCTTCTTCAACGCCGACGCCAGCAACCGCACCATCAGTTGCGACCGCAACGAATTCATCGGCCGCAACGGCAGCCTGGCCAGCCCGGCGGCGCTGCGCCGGCTGCGCCTGTCCGGCAAGACCGGGCCCGGGCTCGACCCGTGCGCGGCCATCATGGTGCCGTTCGAGCTGCTGCCCGGCGAGCGGCGCGAAATCGTCTTCATGCTCGGCGTGGGCGGGCGGCGCAACGCCGACGCCAGCAGCCTGGTGCAGCGCTGCCACGGCCCCGGCTGCGCGCGCGAGGCGCTGGCCAAGGTGCGCCTGCACTGGCAAAGCACGCTCGGCGCGGTGCAGATCGAGACGCCCGACCCGGCGCTCGACGTGCTCGCCAACGGCTGGCTGATGTACCAGACCATCGCCTGCCGGCTGTGGGCGCGCAGCGGCTACTACCAGTCGGGCGGCGCGTTCGGCTTCCGCGACCAGCTGCAAGACGCGATGGCCGCGATCCACACCGCGCCGCAACTGCTGCGCGACCATCTGCTGCTGTGCGCGGCGCACCAGTTCATCGAGGGCGACGTCCAGCACTGGTGGCATCCGCCGTCCGAGCGCGGCGTGCGCACCCATTGTTCGGACGACTACCTGTGGCTGCCGCTGGCGGCCTGCCGCTACGTCGGCGCGACCGGCGACCTCGGCGTGCTGGCCGAGGAGGCGCCGTTCCTGGAGGGGCGCGCCGTCAAGCCGGAAGAGGACTCCTACTACGACCTGCCGGGCCGATCAACCCAGAGCGGCGACCTGTACGAGCACTGCGTGCGCGCGATCCGGCACGGCTTGCGCTTCGGCGCCCACGGCCTGCCGCTGATCGGCTCGTGCGACTGGAACGACGGCATGGACAAGGTCGGCGAGCACGGCAAGGGCGAGAGCGTCTGGCTGGCCTTCTTCCTGTGCGACGTGCTGCAACGCTTCGCCCCGCTGGCGCTGGCGCGCAATGACGCCGCCTTCGCCGAATTGTGCCGCGGCGAGGCGGCGCGGCTGGCGGCCAACGTCGAGGCCCACGCCTGGGACGGCCAGTGGTATCGGCGCGCCTATTTCGACGACGGCGCGCCGCTCGGCTCGCACACCAACGACGAGTGCCAGATCGACTCGATCTCGCAAAGCTGGGGCGTGCTGTCGGGCGCCGCCGATCCGGTGCGGGTGCGCGGCGCGATGGAGGAAGTCGACGCGCGGCTGGTGCGGCGCGAGTTCGGCCTGATCCAGCTGCTCGACCCGCCGTTCGACAAGGGCGCCGGGCAGAACCCCGGCTACATCCGCGGCTACGTGCCGGGCGTGCGCGAGAACGGCGGCCAGTACACCCACGCCGCGATCTGGACCGCGATGGCCTTCGCGCGCCTGGGCGACAGCGCGCGCGCGTGGGAACTGCTGAACATGATCAACCCGGTGCGCCACGGCGACTCGGCCGAGGCCAGCGCGATCTACAAGGTCGAGCCGTACGTGGTGACGGCCGACGTCTACGCGGTGGCGCCGCACATCGGCCGCGGCGGCTGGAGCTGGTACACGGGATCGTCGGGCTGGATGTACCGGCTGATCGTTGAGTCGCTGCTCGGCGTGACGCTGGAGGCGGGCAAATTGACGCTGGCGCCGCAGTTGCCGGCCGACTGGCAGGCGTTCAAGCTGACCTACCGCCACGGCGCGAGCCTGTACACGATCCGCGTGTCGCAAGCCGATGCCGGCCTGAACGGCGCGGCCGGCCTGACGTTGGATGGCATCGCGCTCGACGGCAACGTCGTCGCGCTGCTGGACGACGGGCGCGAGCACGCGGTGGAGTTGCGGGTGGCGCGCTGAGGGGCGGGGGCGCTGTAGTTGGATCGCCGCGCCCCTGTCACCTTAATTAAACTTTCAAACTTTATTTAAATAGCGGGCCAACCACGTCGTCGCAATTTTGCCGGCGATGTTGAATTTTCTTCCAATGCTTCAACAATAGTTGTATAGTCAAAGCATGGAAAAACTCACCGCCACCACCATTTTCGAATCGCTCGCCTCGGGCGTGCGGCTCGACGTCTACCGGCTGCTGGTCAAGCAAGGGCTCGACGGCATGGTCGCCGGCGAGATCGCGACCACGCTGAACGTGCCGCCGACCAATCTGTCGTTCCACCTGAAGGCGCTGACGCAGGCGCGCATGGTGACGGCCGAACAGGAGGGGCGCTTTCAACGCTACCGCGCCAACATTCCGCTGATGCTGGAACTGATCGCCTACCTGACCGAAGAATGCTGCGCCGGCCATCCCGAGCAGTGCGCCGACTTCCGCGCCGCCTCGACCTGCCCCGACGCCGTGCTGGCGCCGCTTCCCTCAACCCCCGCGAAATCCTGACCCATGAACGTCCTCTTTCTCTGCACCGGCAACTCGTGCCGCTCGATCCTGGCCGAGGCCACCTTCAACCATCTCGCGCCCGCCGGCTGGACGGCGATGAGCGCCGGCAGCGCGCCGACCGGGCAGGTGCATCCGCGCTCGCTGGCGCTGCTGGCGCGCGAGGGCATCGCCATCGACGGCTATCACAGCAAGTCGTGGGATCAGCTGCCGCTCACACCCGACGTGGTCGTGACGGTCTGTTCGAACGCGGCCGGCGAGGCCTGCCCGGCCTATCTCGGCAAGGTGCTGCGCACGCACTGGGGCGTGGACGATCCGGCCCACGCCACCGGCACCGACGCGCAGATCGACGCCGCCTTCCTGGCCGCCTATCGCATCCTGCGCGTCCGCATCGAGGCGTTTTTCGCGCTGCCGCTGGCCGAGCTGCAAGCGCAGCCGGAGCGCCTGAAGGCGGAGCTGGACCGGATCGGCGCGCTGCTGCCTTGATCCGGATTATTTCTACGTTATTTCAACCACCAATGGAGAACCGAAAATGAAAGCAATCCAAGTGTTCGATCCGGCCCTGTGCTGCAGCACCGGGGTGTGCGGCGTCGATCTCGATCAGGCGCTGGTCAGTTTCGCGGCCGACGTCGATTGGGCCAAGCAGAACGGCGCGCAAATCGAGCGTTTCAATCTGGCCCAGCAGCCGATGGCGTTCGCCGAGAACGCGGT
>JACMLV010000587.1 GCA_014379395.1 Burkholderiaceae bacterium | reverse complement strand
GTCGAACGCGATGCGCCGGACCTGATGTTGGTCGACGCCGCGTGCGGCGATACCGACGGGCTGGCGCAGATCGAGTATCTGAGCACGCACTACCCCAGCATGGCCGTGGTGCTGCTGGGCGCCAGCAGCGCGCCGGATTTCCTGCTCAGCGCGATGCGCGCGGGGGTGCGCGAAGTGCTCCCCTTGCCGGTCGCGCCAGCCGAGCTGGAAGCGGCCGTCAACCGCGCCGCCGCCAAACTGCGCGGGATCGAACCGCGCGCGCTGGCCAAGGTGTTCGCCTTCATCGCGTGCAAGGGCGGCAGCGGCGCGACATTCCTGGCGACCAGCCTCGGCTACCAGTTGTCGGAGACCAAATCGGTGCTGTTGATCGACCTGAATCTGCAGTTCGGCGACGCGTTGGCGTTTGTGCACGACGCCAGGCCGGCATCGACGCTGGCCGATGTGGCGCGCGAAATCGGCCGCCTCGACGCCGCGTTCCTGGCCGCCAGCACGGTCAAGGTGGCGCCCAACTTCAGCATCCTGGCGGCGCCCGACGATCACGCGCAGGCGCTCGACATCACGCCGGCGCAGGTCGAGGCGGTGCTCGCGCTGGCCGTGCAGCACTACGATTTCGTGCTGCTCGATATCGGCCGCTCGATCGACCCGCTCAGCATCAAGGCGCTCGACGGCGCCGACACCATTTTTGCCATCATGCAAGCGAGCGTGGCGTCGATCCGCAACGCCAAGAAGATGCTCGCGATCTTCAGGTCGCTCGACTACGCGGCGGACAAGGTCGATTTGATCGTCAACCGTTTCGAGCGCAAGGGAGCGATCGGCATCGCCGATATCGAACGCGCGCTCGGCAAGTTCAAGTTCCACACGGTGCCGAACTCGTACAAGCAGGTCACCGCCTCGATCGAGCATGGCGAGCCGCTGGTGACCTGCGCGCGCGCCAATCCCGTGGCGCGCAAGCTGGCCGAGTTTGCCCGCGTGCTCAGCCCGCAGCCGGGGCGCGGCGGCGGCCTGTTCGCCCGCCTGCTGGGGCGCGCCTCCGGCTCCCAACCTGTAAGCGAATCGACGGGAGCGCGCCATGTCCTTCCGTGAAAAACTGAGTGCAGTCGACAACCCGCCCGGCACGCGCGCGCAGGCGATGGACGCCGCCGCCGGCTACAACGCCCTCAAGGGCAGCATCCATTTGAAGTTGCTCGACAAGTTCGACCTGGCCGTGCTCGACGCGCTGCCCGCCGCCACGCTGCGCGCGGAGATCGCCACGATGGTCGAACGCCTACTCGACGACGAACAGGCCGCCGTCAACGAGCTCGAGCGCCGTTCGCTGGTGCGCGACATCCAGCATGAAATGCTCGGCTTCGGGCCACTCGAACTGCTGATGGCCGACGCCACCGTGTCCGACATCCTGGTCAACCGCTACGACCGGATCTACGTCGAACGAAAAGGCAAGCTGGAACTGAGCGGCGTGCGCTTCACGGACGAGAAGCACTTGCTGCGCATTATCGACAAGATCGTCTCGCTGGTCGGGCGCCGCATCGACGAGTCGAGCCCGATGGTCGACGCCCGCCTGCCCGACGGTTCCAGGGTCAACGCGGTGATCCCGCCGGTGGCGCTGGACGGGCCGATGATGTCGATCCGCCGCTTCGCGCACATTCCGCTGAAGATGGCCAATCTGGTCGGCGACGAGCTGCGCAGCCTGACGCCGGAGATGGCGGGCATGCTCGAGGGACTGTGCAAGGCGAAGGTGAACATGGTCATTTCGGGCGGCACCGGCGCCGGCAAGACCACGCTGCTGAACATCCTGTCCGGCTTCATCCCGCCCGCCGAGCGCATCGTCACGATCGAGGACGCGGCCGAGCTGCAGCTGCAGCAGCCGCACGTGGTGCGCATGGAGACGCGGCCGACCAACATCGAAGGCAAGGGCGAGATCACCCAGCGCGCGCTGGTGCGCAATGCGCTGCGGATGCGCCCGGACCGCATCATCATCGGCGAGGTGCGCGGCGCGGAAGCGGTGGACATGCTGCAGGCGATGAACACCGGCCATGACGGCTCGCTGACGACCATCCACGCCAACAACCCGCGCGACGCGCTCTCGCGGCTGGAAAACATGATCGGCATGGCGAACCTGAACTTGCCGCACAAGGCCGCCCGCCAGCAGATCGCGTCGGCGATCACGGTCGTGATCCAGGTGCTGCGCCTCATCGACGGCAAGCGCAAGATCACCAGCATTCAGGAAATCACCGGGCTGGAAGGCGAGGTCGTCACCATGCAGGAGATTTTTGCGTTTCGCCAGACCGGCGTCGGCGCCGACGGCGTGGTCGAAGGCTATTTTCACGCCACCGGCGTGCGACCAAAATTCAGCGAACGGCTGCGCGCGTTCGGCGTCGCCCTTCCCGATGCGATGTTCGACACCGCGCGCCACTATCAGTGAGGGAGCCATCATGCTGCGCAAGGAAATAGGGCATTTCCCGCCGATGCTGTCGGTGCTGGTCTTCATCGCGGTGGTGTTGCTGCTGGAAGGCTGCTACCTGCTATGGAAGACTTACCGCGGACCGCAGGCGAAGAAGATGGAACTGCGCCTGAAGGCGCTGTCGCCCGCGGGGGACACGCCGACGCCGCCGCACCTGTTGCGCCAGCGCGACGCGAGCCAACTGCCGCCCCTCGAGCGCCTGCTGCTACGGCTGCCGCGCGCCCACCGGCTCGATCGCTGGCTGTTGCAGGCGAATCTGAATTGGTCGGCCTCGTATCTGCTGCTCGCTTGCTTGGCGTTCGCCGCGGCCGGTTTCCTGGGCGTCACGGCGCTGCTGCACCAGGCGTGGCTGGGCGGCGCGATCGGCGCCGCCGCGGGCGCCTGCGCGCCGCTCGCCTACGTCAACCGGAGGCGTGCCCGCCGCCTGCTCAAACTGGAGCAACAATTGCCCGACGCGCTAGACCTGATGGTGCGCGCGCTGCGCGCCGGCCATGCCTTTGGCGCCGCCCTGCAGATGATCGGAGAGGAGATGGCGGAGCCGATCGCCGGCGAGTTCCGCTTCGTGCATGACGAGGTCAACTTCGGCGTCGCGCTGGAGCAGGCGCTGGGCAACCTCAGCGTGCGGGTGCCGAGCACGGATCTGCGCTACTTCGTCGTCGCCGTCCTGATCCAGCGCGATTCCGGCGGCAACCTGACCGAGGTGCTGGGCAATCTGAGCCGCCTGATCCGCCAGCGCCGGAAACTGTTCTGGCACGTGCGGGTGCTGTCGGCGGAAGGCCGGATGTCGGCCTGGCTGCTGTCCTTGCTGCCGTTCGCGATCGGCGCGCTCATGGCGGTTTTCAATCCGGATTTCATGGCGCCATTGTGGAACGACCCGCTCGGCATCGCGATCGTGCGCGGCATGCTGGTGTCGATGGCATTGGGCATTCTTCTGCTGCGCAAGATCATTCGCATTCGTATCTGAGGAGATAATCATGTTCCTGCTCGCCAGCCTGGTCTTCTTGTCCATCGCCGCCGCCGTCGGCGGCGTGCTGTTGCTGCTGCTGCCCGACCGTCTTTTTCAACGCCTGCGCACGATCGAGAACGCGGCCGACAAGCCCGATTGGGGGCGCTCCCTGGCACAGGCCATCGGCCCGTTCGCGCGCGTCATGGCGCCGAGCGGCGACTGGGCCACCTCGCCGCTGCGCCTGCAATTCATCAATGCCGGTATTCGCCGCGACGACGCGCGCCTGATTTACTTTGGCGCCAAGACCGTGCTGCCGCTCGCCTTCGCCTTTGGCGTGTTCCTGCTGCTGCGCGCGTTCACCAATATGGACGAGCTGACGGTGCTGATGTGCCTGATGATCGCCGCGCTGGTGGGCTGCTATCTGCCGAACCTGCTGCTGTCGCTCACCCTGCGCGAGCGCAAACGCGAGATCTTCGAAAATTTCCCGGACGCGGCCGACCTCATGCTGGTATGCGTCGAGGCCGGGCTGGGGCTCGATGCCGCGCTGAGCAAGATCACCGACGAGATCCGCATGAAAAGTGTCGCGTTGGCCGAAGAACTGCACCTGACGAATCTGGAAATGCGTGCCGGCGGCAGCCGCGCGCAATCGCTGCGCAACCTGGCGCTGCGCACCGGCATCGAAGAAATCGGCACGTTTGCCACGATGCTCACGCAGTCCGACCGGTTCGGCACCGGCATCGGTGAATCCTTGCGCGTCTTTTCGGAAGACCTGCGTCACAAACGCCAGGTGCGCGCGGAAGAGCATGCGGCCAAGGTGCCGACCAAGATGCTGATCCCGCTGGCCCTGTTTATCTTCCCGTCCATCATCATGGTGATCCTGGGGCCGGCGATGATCGTCATCGTGCGGACCATCGGGCCTATCCTGGCCGCTCAATAAAATGCCCGTGACGCTCGCCGGCGGAGTCGGGTTGAACCAGTCCGTGCCGGATCGCATAGACATACATCTCGAGCCGGCTGGTGACATCGAGCTTGCGGTAGATCGACGTCAGGTGGTTGCGCAGCGTGTGTTCGGAAATGAATAGCCGCTCTGCCACCAGGCGGTTGGCGCTGCCGCTATGTTCGACCGCCGCATGGACGATGTCGCGCTCGCGTGCCGTCAGCGACGCGTGCTTCGCCAATGCCTGGTCGGGCTTGTTGCCCGAACGCGCCCCGAGCAGTTGGCCAAACATCCGCGCCATCGTTTCGGCGTCGAACCAGAGCTCGCCGCGATGAACCATGTCGATCGCCTTCAGGACATACTCGGCGGCAACCTCCTTGTGCAGGATGCCGCGCGCGCCGCGCCGTACCGCCTGGTCGAGTATGTCGGTGTTGCGCTCGCAGCTCAGCACCAGCGCACGCGACAAGCCGTTTGCCAGCAGTTCGGGAAGGAAATCGATCATGCACACGCCGGCCAGGTCGAGATCGAGCAGGATGACGTCTGGCGCCAGCCGCGCCGCCTTGTCCACGGCATCGGCGCAAGTGAGGGCCGTGCCCGCCACCTCCATCCGCGGGCGCTCGCCGTCGATCAGCTTTTGCAGCCCCCACAGCATGGTCTGATGGTCTTCCACCAGCAAGACTCTGATGGGGCCGGCAGCGCCGGCCTGCGCGTCGGCGTTCAAATCGGAATCTCGACGCAAACGATGGTGGCCGTCGCCCCCTGGCGCACCGAGGCGCTGCCGCCAAGAGCGGCGGCGCGCGCGCTGATCGAACGCGGCACAAAACGGGCCGGTTGTTGTCCGCCGTTCTCGTTGTTGATTTCGATCCGCAGCAGCTCGTCGCCGCAGCTTAACGACACCGCACCGCGCTTGGCCGCCGTATGGCGGCGGATGTTGCTCAGCGCTTCGCGCACGATTTGCAGCACCTCGGCGGTGAGGCGGTCGCCGAAGGCGATGCGTCCCTCCATGTGGATGCTGATGTCAATGCCGTAAAAGGCCAGGAGTTGTTCGCTTTGCCGCTTCAGCGCGGCCAGGCAGATCGGCACCTGCGCGCCGCGTGCCCGGTGCACGTCGCGCGCGTAATGGCGCAATTGACCGATGGCGTCGTCGGCCACCGTCAGCAATTTCTTCAAGTCGTCGATCAGCGGATTGGCGGCACCGGCTTGTGCCTTTTGATAGAGTGCCGCGAGCCCGAGTTTGAGGCCGACGTAAGGCTGGACGGCCGAGTCGTGCAGATCGAGCGCCAACTTATTGCGCTCCACCGACGCGGCCTCGGAAGCGATCCGGTCGAGCAGATCGATGCGGTCGATGGTCCGCAGTCCGTGCGCCGCGATTTGCGCGAGGAACAGCGCGTCGCCGCGTCCGAAGGGACGCTGCCGCGTCGTCACATAGATGCGGCCGATGCGCCGCCCGATTACCAGGGGAGCGCTGATGAAGGAGCTGGCATCGAGCAGATCGGCGAGGTCCTGGTACTGCCCGCGTTCTTGCGCGCGCCAGCGTCCCGTCCCGCCGGCATGGCTCAGCGACAGGCCCGTCAGCGCAAGGCGGTGCCACCACGGCGCGCGATGCAACAGCACATGCGCGACCGGCTGCAGCAGCAAGGCGTGCCCCAATTGGGGGTCGGCCATGTCCGCCGACGACGCCAGCGGCCCGTGCTGGCGCACGGAGCGCAAATAATACTTGCCGGTCTCGGGTTCTTCGAGCAGGACAACGCAGCGCTCGGCCAAGAAGAACGCGCGCGTGCTTTCCATTGCCGCCGTCATGGCACGGTCGATCCCAAAGCGCGGATTCGAGGCGGTGTTCAATTCACGCAAAAGGTTCAATCGACGCATGGCCTGAATGTTCCTTTCGCCCAGCGACGCGATCCCATAGCCGAGAATGAGCCAGACGGCGGCGGCCGATACGATCTGCGCCAGCGCATCGGGGGCGGCGGCAATCGCGCCCACGCAGCAAATAATGAGCGCGACCAGCATGACGCGCATGCCCTCGTCCCGCCCCCATCGCGTCGATGCGACCAGGATGGCAAAAAAAAGGAAGATGAAAGGAACGATGTCGACACCGCCGGTGGCCGCGAAGATGGCAAGAAATGCGGCCACATCGAATCGGTGCGGCCCCCTTCCCAGCGCGAACGGCAGTTCGAATTGCGCACCCGCGCATTCGATCGCGCAGGCGGCCACATAGCAAGACAACAGCGTCAACACCAAGGCATTGCTTGGGTGCTGGCCGGGTTGACCGACGACGGCAGCGAGCAGCGCGGAGAGCGCCAGCAATAGCCTGATGCGTCCGACCATCTGAGCATCGGCGGCGAGCGAGGCTGCCGCAGTTCTTGGCGCATCAATATCCAAAGGAAATGTTGACATAGGCCTGCCAAATAATTGCATCGTTTGTCGCACTGCTACGGCGCCGCCATCATTTTCGTCATGTCGCGATACCGTTTTGGTGTCCCTTTGTTCGGCTGCGACGATGCAGTGCGCGGCGCGCGCTTCACCGACTGTCCCTTTGTGACATTGTCACTCATTCTAAAATTCGTGTCTTAATTGCATCTTGACTATGGACAAGACTATCAATGCCCTTGGGCTGGGGCGGCTGCGCATCGATCAGTCCAGGGGGAAATCACGCTGAACCTTCGATGCGCGCGAATGGCGCCTTCGAGATGCGGCAAGCTGATCGGACAGGGCACGTTTGCGTGAAATCGATCAGCAAGCAAGTCGGCGACCGGCAGACGCGGTTCAAGAAGGGCGCGGACGGCGGACCGCGCAAGCCGATGAAAAACCGCCGGCACGACAATACCCTGGTGCTGGCCGCCGGCGGCAACGGCGCCTGGACGCCACACGATCTGCGGCGCACCGGCGCGACCATGATGCAGGGCCTGGGCGTGTCGCTGGAAATCATCGACCGCTGCCAGAACCATGTGCTGCCCGGCAGCAAAGTCCGGCGTCATTATCTGCACCACGACTACGCGCACGAAAAGCGGGAAGCCTGGCGGCAGCTGGGTGAACGCCTTTTGTTGATTTTGTCCGGGCAGGTGTAAGGCTGCCCGACGCGCGCATCATTACACCGAGGGCGCCTGAGCGCAGCAGCGAGCAGGCCGCCAGAGGCGCGATGCCGGCGTAGGCCGCAGAGGCTGCGGACAAGAATCTACCCTCTTTCGCCCTACTTCATCAATCCCGACGGTGGCCAAGAACCTACAGGGCAAGCCGTATGACTAAACCGCCACTGCTTGATGCCGGCGCTCGCATCGTTCATGTTGACCCTGGCCGTCTTCAGGCGGAAGGCTTACGTTGACAGCGAAGCGCAGGCCGCGCTCAAACGGTGCGTCATCAGCTTGGACAAGTCATCGCTGAGCAATGGCGAAACCTGCTTGAAACCGGCCTGGATCCGGACCAAAAGGTCATCGAAATACTCCGCGGCGGCCTGCTGCGAGGCGAACCCGAAGCGCAGGAAATCGGTCAGCAAGGACTGCCTCGAAATATCCCACCGTCCCGAACAAACCTGCATCACCAGCCTCTTTGGCATTTCATCCGGATTGGGAACCACGTCGAAGGCCGGCGCCAGGCGCCAGCGCCCCTCTCCGCCGTCATAAATCACGGCGTGATTGCGCGGATGGTCGTCGTCATTGCCGACCACGGCATTGAATACCATCCGCCCAAACAGCTCCCGCCAGTCTTCCGGCGGTGCCCCGATGCGGCGCAGCTCCTCGGCCAGCCGGGGATAGCTGGCGCCCTGGCTATCCGCCGGGCTCGCCGGCGGATACTCGACCTGCAAGAGGGATGCCGCGCTGACGCACATGACACGACGGTGCCCCTGGCGGTCGAACCGGTGGACGCGCACGACGCTGCGGCCACCCGTGACGGTATGGTGCCGGGTATCGGCGAAACGCAAGCCCGCCGCGCGGCCCCATTGCTGGGTGACATGCTCAAGCAATGCGATGTCGACGGTGTCCGTCGGCAGCCCGGGCTTGACGAGCCAGTAGGTATCCTGCTCCTGCACCGTCGCTTTCGGCCTCGCGCCGCCCATGCTCGGGGTCGCGAACAGGCGCTTCCGGAGCGCCGCGTTGACCGGCGGCTTGTTCGCGGCGATCGCGAGCAGTTCCTCGACGAGGGCATCCAATTGGGGCAGGCGCGGACTGGAGAGCTTGGCCACGTTCGGCGAGGTCGATGCGCCAACGGCCAGGGCGCCCCAGCGGTCGCCGTTCCCGGACAAGACGAGGTAACGCAGCGCAGTGCAGCTCTCAGGGAGGCCATGCTCGCGACGCAGCATGGTTTGTCCCCAGGAGTCCGGACAGGCATCGCGCAGAACGTCGTGCAGTCCGCCGTAGCGCAGGGACTGGCGCAATTCGCCGGGAATGAACGGCAGGTTGACCGGGTCGATCGCCCAGGAAAGGCCTGCCTGCGCATAGCTGGCGGCGTACCGGAACAGGCCGGCGCCGGTGACCGGATCGGTCTTGTACCTGCCGACAACCACCCATTCGCCGTTATCAGGCCGCTGCAGGTAGACGTACAGCGGCTTGGAGGCCTTAGAAGTAGTCATCGTCGTCTTCGGCGTCGGGACGGGCCCTGCCCGTCGGGCTCGCCATCTGCCAAAGGTCGGTTCTCAGGGAAGGAACCGCGTACTCCAGAACTCCCAGCACATGCAGCGCAGCCAGGTAAGCTCCCGCATTGACGCTGGCCTCGCCGCGCTCGATCCGCAACAAAGTCGGGCGCGAGATGTCCAGGCGGGCGCACAAGTCGCTCGCCCGGATGCGTTGCGCAATGCGCTGCTTGCGCACACACGAACCCCACGACTGGAGCCGCTCGGCCACAAGCGTGGGCACTGCCGTCAGAGAGGGAGGTTTCTTTGCCATCAGCCGAATCTATTGAATATGTTTTTTACATTCTACACAGTAGAGAGACTTTTATGTTCAAGTGCATGGAGAAAAAATGAACATGAATTTTACTTTATTGCGCATAAAGTAAATTTAATATCCATTTTTTATGGAATGTCATCCCATCAATTTGCCAATGCCTTCGCGGGTGACTTGCTGATGCTCCTGGCAATTTCCAACTTCAACGACACGATAAATGATTGTCACGAGCGGCTGGTATCGGCCACATTTATCAGATCTACGCGTACTTCGCTCACAGGTTGGGCGCGGTGATTCGCTTGCAGATTGCGTACCGGTCCAAGCCAAAGCGAACACCAAGGTCAGCGCACCGAAATAATTCGGGCGCCACATGAAGAGGCAGGGTTCCCCCTTGTCCATTTTTCGTCTTTGTATGCCTTTCATGGAATACTAGTGCCATGAAATGGGATGTGGAATATACCGACGAGTTTGGCGACTGGTGGGCAAGCCTGGGCGAAGCGGAGCAGGAATCGGTGCGGGCGTCGATCAAGCTGCTCGAAGAGCTGGGCACCAGCCTGCGCCATCCGCACACCAGCGGCATCAACGGCTCCAGGCACGGCCACATGCGCGAGCTGCGCGTCCAGCATGCCGGCCGGCCGGCCGTACCGGGTGCTGTTCGCGTTCGATCCGCGTCGCTGCGCGATTCTGCTGATCGGCGGCGACAAGACCGGCGACGACCGCTGGTATGTCACGCATGTGCCGCTGGCCGACCGGCTCTACGACGAGCACCTCGCAACGCTGAAAAAGGAAGGGCTATCAGATGGCTAAGAAATTCTCCGAACTCGAGGCGGCCATGACGCCGGCCTCGATCGCGCGCTCCGACGCGCAATTTAACGCCTTGCTCAAGGACATGCCATTGCACGAGCTGCGCCGCGCGCGCGGCCTGTCGCAAAAGAACCTGGCCGACGTGCTGCATGTCGGCCAGCCGGCCATCGCCAAGCTCGAACACCGCACCGACATGTACATCTCGACGCTGCGCTCGCATATCGAGGCGATGGGCGGGGTGCTCGAGATCGTCGCCCGGTTCCCGGAAGGCAGCGTCAACATCCAGAATTTCGGCGCACTGCAAGCGACCGAGGCTTGAGTGGCCAGGAGCCACCTGGCCCGTGAAGCCCTGGACCGTGAGTCGTCAGTCTGGCCAGGGGGCGCCCACAGAATCAGACCCGAGCCTCTAAAAGCAGAGAGCGGTCAACTTCAGCGGCGTCGTTCCGTTCGCAAAGTTCGATTGCATGAGGCCTGCGCATCTGCCCGATCCGCACATCAGTCGCTTCGCTAAAAATACACGCTTGTACAAAGGCGGGCAATTCGGTGTCGGACTTCGCCATCCACCTCAGGTTGTGCCCGCATTTCCCCGCAACAAACTGATCAAATGCCGATGGCTATTCGTGCGGACATCATGCAACTAAATTTGAGGGCACCGTTAGGGCACGGAGCACAAAAAGAAAAAGCCGGATTTCTCCGGCCTTCGCTAAGTCTTTGATTCGATTGGTCGGGACGGAGTGATTCGAACACTCGACCCCTTGCACCCCATTCTCTAAATCGTTGTCCAGCACGGTCCAGCGAAATTCACATATTTTAAATATATCGATTAAAATCAAATACTTACATCGTGATGTTGTTTAGAGTCGTCCAGTCCGGTCCAGCAAAATCCGGCCAAAATTTCCTACCAATTTCTTACCAAATTTCTTACCAGGTTTTGAATGCCCGGATATAGCAAAACGAAGGACTGGTATGGCAGCAAAAAAGCTCACGGCCACGAAGGTCGACCGGTACAAGCCGGTCATGAATGACGAGAGCCATGCCGACGGCAACGGTCTCTATATCCGGTTCAGGCGGGGACAGTCCGGTTCGGTCTCGCGCACCTGGATGTATGCGTACAAGGTGGGCACAAGGTCGGTCTACCTGACGCTGGGCGACCACGATGCGAGCCTTCCGGATTTCGACGTCGCGCTGTACAGGCTCGCGCCGGCGGCACGCCTGACTCTGGAGACCGCAAGGCGGATTGCAGCTGAAATAAACGACTGGCGAAAACGCGGAACAGATCCGAAGGATTTTATCCAGGCGGAGTCCGTGCGCCAGGCCGTTGAATCGGAGGCCCGCGCGCAGGCGGACGCACTCATGAAGGCGAAGTCGGATGTTGAGAGCCTGACTGTCCGGGACATGTTCGATGCATGGCTGGCGGATGGGGTGCGGCGCAAGGACGGCAATGCCGAACTGCGACGCTCGTTCGCTGCCGACGTGCTGTCTAAGATCGGCGCCACGGCAATCAGGACGTTGACCGAGCACGACCTGCGCGCAGTGCTGCGCGCCATGGTCGACCGGGGCGTTAACCGGGCGGCGGTCATGGTCCGCAACAGCCTCACGCAGATGTTCACCTGGGCAGGAAAGCGTCAACCGTGGCGCAGCCTGCTGGTCGATGGCGACCCGATGGACCTCATCGAGATCGAGAAAATCGTCAGTCCCGAATACGACCTGGACAACCAACGCGATCGCCTGCTTCCGGCTGACGAGATCCGGGAACTGCGGGATATCTTCGTGCGCATGCGTGCGGAATACGAGGCGTCGTCGGACAAGCGCTTCGGTGCGCAGCCGCTTGAGGAGACAACCCAGCGCGCAATCTGGATCATGTTGTCGACCATGTGCCGGGTCGGCGAGATGACGATGGCAAGGTGGGAGCATGTCGACCTTGACGCAGCCAAGTGGCTCATCCCGAAGGAGAACGTGAAGGACAAGGTGGCCGACCTGACCGTCTACCTGTCGGCCTTCGCCATCGGGCAGTTTCGCCAGCTGCGCGAGGTCACCGGGCATACCGACTGGTGCTTCCCCGCGCGCAACAATGATGGTCACCTGGATGTGAAGTCGATCAGCAAACAAGTTGGCGACCGGCAGGCCATGTTCAAAAAAGGAAAGGACGGCGCGCCACGGCAGCCGATGAAGAACCGGCGGCACGATAACACGCTGGTGCTGGGCGCCGGCAAGAACGGCGCCTGGACGCCACACGACCTGCGGCGTACCGGCGCGACGCTGATGCAAAGCCTGGGCGTCTCGCTGGAGATCATCGACCGCTGCCAGAACCATGTGCTGCCAGGCAGTAAGGTTCGGCGGCATTACCTGCATCACGACTATGCGCAGGAAAAGCGGGAAGCTTGGCAGCGGCTAGGGGAGCATATTTCATTGATCTTGGCCGAGCCCGGAGTCGCCACCACAAATACAGGCGCCAGCGGATTGCGGCCACATCCTGCTGTTGGTCAGCCAGTCGATGAGACTGGTAGTTATCCAAGGCCATAGCATTCGGATTACCACAATTGATCTGACAGCCTCGTCGGCTGAGATCCGCTCTCAGTTGTTGCGCTTGTGCGAACCAACGCCCGTTTAGGCCGCCTGCGTCGTCCGGCATTGCCCGATCGGGCACCTATCCTTCCTGCCAATGCTCAGTTGCCCCCAATTTGTGTGGTTAACTCTGTGGATAAGCGCGACCGCTATTTGTAACCCAATGATTTCATGTGGAAAAACATGATTGATTAAAATCAAGGCATGGCTGCGCAAGCGTGTAACCATGCTTGCGTCGATCTTTTGCCATCCTGGATCTCCTGGCACCACCACGGTTGTTCCGATGCGATGCATCGTGATTCCTTTTGGGAGGATATCGTTTTAATGGGACGCCAGAAGCAGCGGCGCATGACGCCGTTGGAATTCGAGGCCATCGTGCCGCTGCTGCCGCATATGTCGGCCGAGCGTTGCGCCGCGGCGCGCCTGGCGCTGGTCGATGGCAGGACGCAGCAGTCGATTGCCGCTGGTTACGGGTGGGTCAGGCAGGCCGTCGCCAGCGCCGAGGCGGTGGTGTGGCGGGTGTTCGAACGCTATCGCGAGGCCAAGCGCATCGAGGCGCGGGCCGGCGCAGATTTGCCGGCTGGTTGGGCGCGCATCACGATTGAAGGGCCGCAGGCGCTGATCCGGAAATTTGAGATGGAAGCGGCTGGCGCCGCAGCGGACGCGGGGCGTCTTGCGGGATCCGCTCGCGGCGACGCGCCGTGCGGACGTGGCGCAGTCGAGGTGCCGGAATAGGCGGTTGCGCGGACGGGTCCGGGGCGTTGGCGTTTCTGTGCGCGCCCGCTGGTGGCTTTGGGCGTTGCCCTGCAGGCCGTTCTCCAGGGTCGCTGCGCTCTGTCCTGCAACTGCGTGCTCATCAAGGGGGGGGGCGCGCCCCCCTTGGCCGCACGGCTAATCCCCGACATCGACGCGCGGTGCACGCGCCCCCGCTCACCCCTTGACACTACCCGATCAGGTCGACCCTTGACATCTGCGGTCAATGATCAATGGCACTGCCGCTTCTGACCGTTCGTTAAGGGTTGTCCGATGCCGGCCGTCGCCACAGGCCCGAACTGATGCGCGCAGCCGTTCTCGGCCGGCGTTGGGCAATCCACGAAGGAGGAAACCGCGGGACGTATCGTTGCCGTCAGCTTTTGTCACAGGCTATGGCGATTTGACCGACGATGTCGATCGGGAAGGTGCCGTTGGCGCAGTCGTCCTGGCATCGATCGCGTATATGAGACCTGAAACGGTCCCGGGATCAATGCCTGTTCGGTGCTTGATCCATTGGAATTGTGGTGCTGCGGCAGGATAGGCAAAGGGACTCCGCATCGATCCCGGCCAACGGTCGATGTGCTGGTGGCGCAAGCCTGTGTTGCAAGTGTCGTTCATGGCGGGGCACCTTGGTGCCGTGCTGGCGCCTGAAGCACTTTTATCGGCAAGAAGATGGCGGTGATCGCCATCGGCGCGCCGCAGTGCCTGCAAATGAATGTTGGTGGAATCCGTTCGATCACTTGTGCCTCGGCGACGGGCGGTGGCACGTGCAGCAGTGCGCGCGCCCTGACCAGGTTGGCCTTGCGTCCGGCGTTGGCAAACAGCCCGCGTCCAACGCATCAAGAAAGCGCCGCCGGAACAAGCGCGAGAGCACCCTCACCGGCAGGAAGAATCCGCGCCTGCATGCGATCCAGCGCTCGCCGTCCGGTGACAGGCCGCCGCCGGGGACAACGCCGTGCACATGGGGATGATGGGTCAGCGCCGAACCCCAGGTGTGCAGCACCAGCGTGGCGCCGATGCGCGCGCCCAGGTGCTTCGGATCGGCGGCGATGGCGCACAGGGTCTGCGCCGCCATGTCGAACAGCAGACGGTAGATCACCGATTTGTTGTGCCAGGCGAGTGCGGCGACCGGCGCCGGCAGGGTGAAGACGACATGGTAGTACTCGACCGGCAGCAGCTCGTTCTGGCGGGCTTCGAGCCAGCGGCGCGCGGCGTTGGCCTGGCACTTCGGGCAGTGCCGGTTGTGGCAGGAGTAGTAGGCGATGTCGAAGTGTTCGCAGGCGTCGCAGCGCAGCGCGTGTCCTCCCAGCGCCGCGCTGCGGCACTGCTCGATGGCCGACATGACCTTGAGCTGGCCCAGGCTGAGGTGGCCGCGTTGCGCCTGCCGCCAAGCCGGGCCGTGGATGCGGAAGATGTCCGCGACCTCCAGGCCGGGACGCTCCATGGACGCCCCTAAGCTGGTTGCAGGATGTCGAGCGGGCTGATCACTTCGCGCAGCAGATCGGTGGCGACCTGCGCGTACAGCGCGGTCGTGTCGAGCCGCTTGTGGCCGAGCAGGGTTTGAATCACCCTGATGTCGACCTTCTGCTCCAGCAGATGAGTGGCGAAACTGTGCCGTAGTCCTCCTCCGCAAAGAAACAGGGCTCGCGATTGACGCCCCGTTGCACAATGTGCTGCGATATCCCTGCCAGCTTTATGCGCGGCCGTCGTGGCATGATTCATCCATAAAAATTAAGCGATGCTGACCCCTTTAGTTAAAACCCGTTACACGAAGTTGACGAAATTGTTGGCGGCTACCGTAAGAAATTTGAAATACGTGAGCTTCTTGCAAAACTCCCAGAACGACGGATCGCGCGCGCTGCCGATCGCCAAATCGGACGATTTTTTTGATTGGTGCGGTCAAATATCCCTGTCGAACCGGTCTACGTCATCATTTGATTCTCCATTCAAGCTATTG
>JACMLV010000065.1 GCA_014379395.1 Burkholderiaceae bacterium | reverse complement strand
GTCGCCGCGCCGATGCTGGCGGCGCCGCCGCGGATTCCGGCCACCAGGGTGGCGAGGGCGCGCGTCATGGCGCCGAAGTCGCCCACCAGCTCGCCGATCTCGTCCTGCGCGTCGGAGGCGATGGCCGGCGTCAGGTCGCCGGCGGCGGCCTGCTTGACGGCGTCCTTGAGCACCGCGACGTCGCGCGAGAACGAGGCGTAGAAGCCGGCGAACAGGTAGGCGGCGACGACGATGGCGGCCAGCACGAAGGCCAGCATCAGGTTGCGGCGCGCGTCGGCGCGTTCGATGCGCTCGGCCAGCAGCTGGTCGAGCACCTTGGCCGAGGCGGCGCCGATCGCGTACAGGCCGTCGACGCTGGCGTTGGCGGCGGCCAGGTATTGCTGGCCGGAGGTTTGGTTGTATGAGTTCGTCACCTCGTTCTTGGTGCGTTCGAGGAAGTCGAGCGCCGTGTTCAGCGCGCCCATCTTCGGCGCCAGCGCCGGCTTGATGGCCGGGTTGCTCAGGAAAATCGCCTCGAACTGGGCCGGCGCCCGTTCGAGGTCGTGGCGCGCGATCAGGGCGGTGGCGTTCACCAGCTGGTCCTCGTTGGCCTCGAACAGGCCGCTGTCGATGAAGGCGGCGCCGCGCGCGCCCAGATCGGACAGGTTCTCGGCCAGGTCCGGCACGGTTTTCAGGAAGGCGGCGGTCAGGTAGTTGCTGGCCACCTCGGGGTCCAGGCTCAGGCTGGAGCGCTCGGCGACCAGCGCGCCCAGCTTGCCGATCCGGGCGATCAGGGCGCCGTGCGCGGCCAGGTTGTCGTGCGCATTCAGGGGCGCCGCCGGCGTCGGCGGGGCGACCAGCGCCTGCCATTGCTGCTTGACGGCTTGCCACGGCTCCAGGCCGGCCAGCCCGGAGGCGTCCTGTTGAATCTGTTCGGTGCGCTTCATCGCGGCCTCGATGGCCGTCTTCAGCGCGGCGCCGTCGGCGCCCTGGCCGCCCGACAGGCGCAGGTGCTCGGCGGCGCGGCGTTGCTGGATCAGGCGGCTCAGTTCGTGCAGCTGGCCGATGTAGGCCACGCCGCCGCGTTCCTGGCGCGCCAGCGCGCTCGCGCTTTCGAGCTCGACCATCAAGAGCGTCGTCACCAGGATCAGGGGCAGCAGGAAGACCAGGCACACCAGTATGAATTTGGGAAGCAGGCGCAGGCGCTGCATCAGGCCGATTGCGGGTTTGAGTAGGATGTTCATCGACGCTCCGTGGGAGGTTGGTCTGGTGCGGTATTGCCCGTCTGCAATAATAAGCGCCGATTGTGACGGCTTGATGAAGCCGCCCGCCGGGTTCCCCGTTGCAGCCCGGCATTCCCGGCGCCGTCCCGATGCCGCATAATGCCAAGCTTGGGCGCGCCGCCGCCGCCCGTAACCAATCTGATCCCCTTTTCAAGCATGCACGTACTCCTGGTAGAAGACGACGCGGTCCTGGCCGACGGCCTGACGCGCATTTTGAGCGGCCACGGCATGGCGGTCGACGTGCTCGACAACGGGGCCCAGGCCGACGCCATGCTGCAACACGCC
>JACMLV010000064.1 GCA_014379395.1 Burkholderiaceae bacterium | reverse complement strand
CGTAGGCGCCGAACTCCCAGTGCTGGCAGGAGGCGACCGCCAGTTTCAGCGCGGCGGGCAGGGTGGCCGGCGCCGGCGCGGTGCGGGTGCGCCCGACCTGGCTGACGGCGTCGCCGAAGATGAACCGATACCAGTACCAGCGCCCCGGCGCCAGCCCTGTGACGTCGACGTGCACGCTGTGCGCCAGCTCCGGCGTGGCGCTGGCCATGCCGCTGGCGACGATGCGCGTAAAAGCTTCGTCGGCGGCCACCTCCCAGCGCACCGCCAGCACCAGGGGCGGCATGGCGGCGGCATCGAGCGGGTCGTACAGGATGCGGGTCCAGAGCACCACCGCGTCCGGCAGCGGCGAGCCGGAGGCGACGCCGAGCGCGACAACAGTAGCGCCGGCGCCGGAGCCGGACAGGCCGGCGCCCAGCGCCGACCAGGCCGCCAGGTGCGCCGCTTTGACGAGGAAGGCGCGGCGCTGGCGGTTCATGGCGGCGCGCTAGTCGAGCTAGGCGAGCAGGGTTTCCAGCGGCGGCACCTTGCGCGGCTTGCGCTCGGCGTCGGTGGCGACGTAGGTCAGCGTCGCCTCGGTGACCTTGACGGTGTCGGCCTGCAAGCGGTTGCGCTCGGCGAACACTTCGACGTAGACCGTGATCGAGGTGTTGCCGACCTTGACGATGTCGGCGTAGAACGACAGCAGGTCGCCGACGAACACCGGATTTTTGAACAGGAAGGAATTGACCGCGATGGTGGCGACGCGGCCGTTGGCGCGCCGGGTGGCCGGCAACGAGCCGGCGATGTCGACCTGCGACATGATCCAGCCGCCGAACACGTCGCCGTAGACGTTGGCGTCGGCCGGCGCCGGCATCATGCGCAGTTCCGGCATCCGGCCGGCTGGCAAACTCGAATTGATGCAATTGGCGGTCAGGGTTTCTGGCATGGTCATCGACATTCCTCGCGAAGGGCTACAATCGTCCCGATTGAACCATAAAAAGCCGACTTTTGCCATGCGCCGTTCCCTGACCTCCCCGCCGCCACCCGAGCTGCCCAACGCCGACGGCCGCCCGCCGCGCACCGACTTCGCGACCCTGAAAACCCTGCTGCCCTACCTGTGGGTGTACAAGTGGCGCGCGCTGTTCGCTCTGCTGTGTCTGGTCGGCGCGAAGCTCGCCAGCGTCGGCGTGCCGGTGGTGCTCAAGCATCTGGTCGACGCGCTCGCCATCACGCCGGACCATCCGCGCGCGCTGCTGGTGCTGCCGCTCGGCGCGCTGCTCGCGTATGGCGCGCTGCGCCTGTCGACCACGCTGTTCACCGAGCTGCGCGAATTCCTGTTCGCGCGCGTCACCCAGCGCGCCGTGCGCACCATCGCGCTCAAGGTGTTCCGCCACCTGCACGCGCTGTCGCTGCGCTTCCACCTGAACCGCCAGACCGGCGGCATGACGCGCGACATCGAGCGCGGCACGCGCGGGGTCGGCTCCCTGATCTCGTACACGCTGTTCAACATCCTGCCGACGCTGGTCGAGATCTCGCTGGTATTGGGCTACCTGGTGACCCATTACGACATCTGGTTCAGCGTCATCACCGGCGTCGCGCTGGTGCTCTACATCGGCTTCACCGTCACCGTCACCGACTGGCGCACGCACTTCCGGCGCACCATGAACGACCTCGACTCGAAGGCCAGCACCAAGGCCATCGACTCGCTGCTCAACTACGAGACCGTCAAGTACTTCGGCAACGAGGAATACGAGGCGCGCCGCTACGACGAGGGCCTGCGGCGCTTCGAGCGCGCCGCCGTCAAATCGCAGACCTCGCTGTCCCTGCTCAACAGCGGCCAGTCGGCCATCATCGCCACCGCCGTCACCCTGATCCTGTGGCGCGCGACCGAGGGCGTGATCGACGGCAGCATGAGCCTGGGCGACCTGGTGCTGGTGAACGCCTTCATGATCCAGCTGTACATTCCGCTCAACTTCCTCGGCGTGATCTACCGCGAGATCAAGCAGAGCCTGGCCGACATGGAGCGCCTGTTCTCGCTGCTCGACCAGAACCGCGAGATCGCCGACGCGCCGACCGCGCGGCCGCTGCTCACGCACGGCGCCCAGGTGCGCTTTTCCCACGTCGATTTCCATTACGAGGCCAACCGCCAGATCCTGTCCGACGTCGACTTCACCATCGCCGCCGGCACCACCACCGCCGTGGTCGGCCACAGCGGGGCCGGCAAGTCGACCCTGTCGCGCCTGTTGTTCCGTTTCTACGAGGTCAGCGGCGGCGCCATCACCATCGACGGCCAGGACCTGCGCGAAGTGACCCAGGAGTCGCTGCGCCGGGCGATCGGCATCGTGCCGCAGGACACCGTGCTGTTCAACGACACCATCGAATACAACATCGCCTACGGCAAGCCGGGCGCGACCCGCGACGAGATCGTGGCGGCGGCCAAGGCGGCCTCGATCCACGACTTCATCGAGAGCCTGCCGGACGGCTACGCGTCGATGGTCGGCGAGCGCGGCCTGAAACTGTCGGGCGGCGAGAAGCAGCGCGTGGCGATCGCCCGCACCCTGCTCAAAAATCCCGCCATCCTGATCTTCGACGAGGCCACCTCGGCGCTCGACTCGAAGACCGAGAAGTCCATCCAGTCGGAGCTGCGCCAGATCTCCGAGAACCGCACCACGCTGGTGATCG
>JACMLV010000586.1 GCA_014379395.1 Burkholderiaceae bacterium | reverse complement strand
CGGCCGGTGACGAAATTTTCCAGACCACGCAGCATGCGATTGCGCGCGGCCTCCGGCACCTCGTAGCCGGCTTCGTTGGCGATGGTCAGGATGTAGGCGGTCAGCGCGTCGTCGCCTTCGAGCCAGCCCATCGGGAAATAGCGCGCCAGTCCGTCGCGGTCGAGGAAGGACGGCAGGCTGTTCATGACGCCGCGCCAACGGGCGGGGTCTTCCAGCGCGACCGCCACCGAGGCGCGCTGCTCCAGGCAGGTGTAGGGATAGCGCGTCATCCACTCGCGCAAGCCGCCCAGCTCGCCGCCCAGCGAATTGACCAGCCGCACCTCGACGCCGCCGCGCCCGGGAATGGCGCCGGCCGGCTTTTGCACCGGGAAGCCGAGCGCCTTGCCCGGTTCGAGTTGCTCCAGCGTCTGTTGATACAGGCGCACCGGGTAGGCCGCGCCGACGCTCTGGACGAATTTGAGCGCGTCGCGCGCCGGCTTGAGGTTGGGCTGGGCGGGCGTCATCACTTCGGTCGCCAAAATGTTCCAGTTCAATTTGGCTGAATCGAACGGCACGCTGGCGGGGAAGGAGAGGGTGCTCGCCTCGCCGGCATTCAGGCTGACGCGTTGTTTGCCGACCGGCTTTTCCGCCATGCCGGCCCCGGCGGTCATGCCTGCGCTGACGTCGAGCGTGAGCGGACGCTCGCCGCCGTTGCGCACCGTCACCATCGCGGCGAACTGGTCGCCCTCGCGCACGAACGGTGGCAGGCCGGCGAACAGCATCACTTCCTGCGTCGTGCGGATGGTGGCGGTCGCCGAGCCGAACTGCATGTCGCCGGCGTGGGCGATGGCGGCGATGCGGAACGCGGTGAGCGAATCGTTGAGCGGCACCTCGACGCGCGCGTCGCCGTTGGCGTCGAGCTGCACGACCGGCTTCCACAGCAGCAGGGTGTCGAACAGTTCGCGCGCGTTGGCGCCCTCGCCACCGCCGCCGCCCGGCGCGGCCGCCTTCTTGCCGAAGTGGCGCTTGCCGATCACCTGCGATTGCGCGGTCGACGTCGTCACTTCCTCGGGGCGGCGCTCCATCATCGCCTCGAGCAGCTTCCACGAGGTCGGCGCGGCCAGCGACAGCAAGCCCTCGTCGACCGCCGCCAGCGCGATCTCGGCGTTGGCGGCCGGCTTGCCGGCGGCGTCGCTGACATGGATTTTCACCATGGCCCGATCGCGGATCTTGTAGACCGGCTTGTCCGCTTCGACCTTGACCTTGAGCTCGTAGGCGTCCCAGCCGACCCGTATCTGCGCGATGCCCAGTTTGAAAGCCGGCTTGGTCAGGTCGACCAGCGCGGTCGGATGGGTGTCTATTTCGGGCGGCAATTTTTTCGCCAGTCCGAAAAAGACGCCGATGCGGTTGATCATGCGCCGCAGCCAGGAATAGCGCCCGCCCGATTCGGGATCGACGCGCCCGCGCACCACCATGACCGAGACGTAGGTGTTGGGGCCGAAGTTCTTGGCGATCGGCACCTCGACGAAGGGCGATTTGGCGCTGATCGGCACCACGCTGGAATACAGCACGCCCTCGCGCTCGACCGTCACCAGGGCGGTCGCTTCGCGGAACGGCATGCGCACCTCGAAGCGCGCCGTCTCGCCCGGCTTGTACTCGCGCCGCTCCGGCAGCACGTCGATTCGGTCGTTCTGGGAGGCGGCGTACCAGTTGTCCGAGTCGGCGACGTAGAGCTCGCTGCTCGCCTGCGCCACGTTGCCGTCGTCGTCCTTGGCAGTTGCGACGAGCATCAACTGGCCCGTTTCCGGCGCCTCGCCCACGCACAGCAACAGGCCGTGGTCGTCGGTTTTGCCGCCGCACAGCTCGCCGAGCCGTTTCACTTCCGCGGTTTGCTCATAGGCGTAAAAGCCGCCCAGCAGGCGCTTGCGGTAGGAGTAGGTCTTGCGCTGGTAGGCGGTGACGCCGACCTTGCGGCCGATTTGCGGCCTGCCGCGCGCGTCGAGCGCCAGCACCTTGAACGACATCTTCTCCTTGGTGGCGAAGCCGCCGTCGATGCGCATGCCCAGCACCAGCGCCGACGGCAGCACCAGAGCGCGCGTCGCCGACGTCATGATCTGCCCGTTCGGGTCGGTGTATTCCATCTCCACTTCCAGCGCGCGCGGTTCGTCCGCCCTCGGCAGGCCGGCGAAATTGATGCGCGCCCCGCCGCTGGCGTCGAGCGTCTTGCTGACCGTGCGCACCGGATAGCCGGCCACGCCGGCGGGAACGTCGGCCGCGTCCGCATCGCCGCCTTCACCGTCGTCGGCCTCCGGATCGTAGGAATACGGCGCGACGGCTTCGATGCCTTCCTTCGGCGCCTTGCCGCCAAAATGGAAATCGTCGTAGTCGGGATAGTGCAGCGGAAAGGCCACCAGCCGGCTGCGGAACTTGACCGGCGCGCCCGCCGCGACGCCGCCCGACAGGTAGCTCAGTTGCGCGTCGATGTCGACGTTCGTGGCCCGGACCAAGGGCTTGGCGGGCGGCTTGAGCACCGCCTTCATCAGCGGCACGCGGTATTGCTCGACGCGGAAGGTGCCCGATTGCCGCTCCCCGTCGCTCAGCGCCAGGCTGACCGCATAACTGCCCAGCTTGGCCTCCTTCGGAATCGCCCACTCGGACACGCCCGCGCCGGCGTGCCATCGGATCGGCATTTCGTAGCTCTGGCCGCTGCCGTTGTGCGTCAGCGTCGCCTTGCCGGGCGACTGTTCTACCTTGACGCCTTCGAAGCCGGCGCCGGCGCGCGCGCGCAGGAAATGCTTCATCGACACGGTTTCGCCGGCGCGAAACAGCGGGCGGTCGAACACGGTATGGACAATGACCGGCTGGGCCGTGCTGCCGCCGCCAAGGTTGAATTCCCAGGGGGAGAGGCCGTCGTTCCATCGCGTCAACGCGAACGACATGTCCCGATCCTTGCGCGCGACGATCAGCAGGCCGAAGCAATGGTCGCCGTAATAATCGGTCGGCAAATGCTCGTCGATGCGCACGACGCCGTCGGCGTCGGTCTTGCCGTTCCATAGGTGCTTGCCGTCGCAGGTCGCCGCGCTCACCTGCGCGCCCTTGACCGGCTTGGCGTTGTCGAGCTGCGTCACCCAGGCCAGCGACGATTCGCGCCCCAGCTTGAAATGCACGCCCATGTTGGTGACCAGCGCGCTCGAATAGGCGTAGTAGGGCTTGTTCTCGGCGTGCAAAGCCTGGCCCAGGCGCTGGCTCGCGAACTCGACGACATAGAAACCGGGCGAGGGCAGCGGAATTCCCATCAGCTCGAAGGTCTTCGCACCGTCGGCGCGCGGCAGGTTCAGCGGCGTCGATTTGGCGTCGGCGGCCTTCTTGCCGAACAGGATGGGGAGCTCGCCCTCGCGCAGATTGCGCTTGTGCTTGGCCTCGAAGGCGCGCTGCTGTTCATCGTTTTCGTGCGGCGGGACCAGCACCCGGTTCAGCCACTTCGCGATGCTTTGGTCGTCGCTGGCGTCGATTTTCGCCAACTCACCATCACCGTTGGATGCTAGTTGCGCCGCCACCTTGACCTGCAAGCCCTTCAACGTCGCCTCGACATTGCGCACGCTGACCGGCAGCGCCGGTTGCGCGTTGGCTTCAAGAATGCCGAAGTGGGACGGGAATTTGATCAGCGGCGGATCGTCGTCGATGCGTATCTTCAAGGGAAACGAGGCGGCGTTGACGAGCGCGCGCTTGGCGTCGTCCTGAAACCGCGCCGGCAGCGTGATGGTCACTTCGCTGAGCGGGGCGAACGGTCCGTCGAAGCGGACGCCATTGACAATTTCCTCCCGCTCGCGAAGCGTCGGGCGCACCACCTTGCCGTCGGCGCCGCGCAGCTCGATCAGCGCGGCGGTTGCCGCATCGACCGGCGCCGTGAAATTGAGGGAAATCGGCAGGATCGGGATGCAACCGGCCTTCGGGTTCACGCGCTCGCAACTGGACTTGGCCGAAAATTGTTCGCGCACCTTGAAATGCAAAGTCTGCGCCGCGCTGGTGGCGATGCCGGCGGCGGTGCGGATGCCGGCGTCCCACACGATATCGACCTTGCTGTCGGCGACCAGCTTGCGGGCGCAGCGCGCCACGACGACGAGCGCCGCGTCGTCCAGACGCTTGTTTTTCACGCCCAGCAGGCCGAGCCGGGCGCGCTTGGTCAGCACCAGGAACAAATCGCGGGCCTTGCCCTTTTGCTCCGCCAGTATCCGCTCGCGCTCCTTGCCTTCGACGATTTGCAGCGGCACCCGCTCGCCGAGTCCACTGACGCTGCAATAGGCGTGTTCGCGCACGCTGGCGAGGTCGGCCACCGCGTCGAGGCCGAGCAGGAAGGCCTGGTCCTCGTCGATGGATTCGCTCCCGTCGCCCGGCCAGCTTTTCAAGATCGCCGGCCCGCCGGTGCTGAAGTCGAAGCTGGCGGCGGTCACGTCCTTGCCGGACATCGCCTTGAGCTTGGCGCGCGTGCTGAAATTGCATTTGAGGCCGGCGGGCAGGTCGGCGTCGAAGTCGTATACCCAGTTGCGCACGTCGGCCCAATGGCCCTGGCCTTTCGCATCGCAGCGCACCTCGAACGGCGATTCGAGCCGCGGATCGCCGAAGGCCACCATCGGCTCGGAGAAGCGGGCGGCGACCTGCCGCACGCCTTTCACCTCGCCCTTGGGCGTGAACGCCTCGACGACGGCGCCCGGCTCGGCGACCGGCTGCGCGAAAACCAACCCCGAAAGAAATACGGATATCGTCAGTGCGGTGCGAGCGAATTGCATGTCATCCCCCGGTTCGTGGACAGCGATTTTGCGTTGATATCCGCGCAATAGTTTCCGACTATAAACTATACTCTTGCAATGCGTCATCAAACGCGAGGCTGTAGGGGAAGGGGATTGGTCGACGACGGGGAAGACGAGCTTGCTCAGCTGTTGGCTTGTTCCACTTGCTGACCAACCGCTGAAATTGGGAAGTGGAAGCAGATCGGAAGGATCTGGAATAAGCCTCCGGGACAGTTTGCAATTAAGAGGTTGAAGTGTTAAATGTAGGAGAGTAGCTGTTTCATTATGCTTGCTTACGGTATACATGTAAATGCGATTTCAACAGACGAATTTTTATAGCATTGATCCGCACGGGAAAATTAATGTGGTTGGAATTAATCTGAAAGAGAAGAATCCAGGTAGGCTAGCAAAAGCGGACGTTGGAGCAAATTAATCTGCTGTCCGTGTTCGGCCAGGAGCGGACCGTCACCTTTGCCGAAATTTTGTTTTTTTACACTAATCAATTCATCGGAATTTGAATGCCAGAATTTTCTTGGGAACCGCTAGATTTTCTCGATGCATTGGGCGTTGTGCCTGTTGGTGAAGAAT
>JACMLV010000585.1 GCA_014379395.1 Burkholderiaceae bacterium | reverse complement strand
TTCCAGAAGGTCAAGCATATTACACGAACCACATTCCGGCCCGTGCTTGCCGGTCATGCCGCCTTACATCTTGACCAGCACGGCGCCCCAGGTGAAGCCGCCGCCGACGCCTTCCATCATCACGTTGTCGCCCTTCTTGACGCGGCCGTCGCGCACCGCGATGTCGAGCGCGAGCGGAATCGACGCGGCCGAGGTGTTGCCGTGCTGGTCGACGGTGACGACCATCTTTTCCGGCGCCATGCCGAGCTTCTTGGCGGTGCTGTTCATGATGCGGATATTGGCCTGATGCGGAATCAGCCAGTCGATCTGGTCGGCGCCCATGCCGGCGTGCTCGAGCGCTTCGTGCGCCACTTTTTCCAGCACCGAAACGGCCAGCTTGAACACCGCCGGGCCATCCATGTACAGCAGGCCGGTGCCGGCGAGCGCGCCGCCGGTCACGTTGCCGGGCACGCTCAGAATGCCGGAATGGGCGCCGTCGGCGTGCAGCTTGGTGGCCAGGATGCCGGGCTCGCTGGACGCGGTCAGCACGATCGCGCCGGCGCCGTCGCCAAACAGCACGCAGGTGCCGCGGTCGTCGAAATTGAGGATGCGCGAAAACACTTCGGCGCCGATCACCAGCACGTTTTTATGGGCGCCCGAGCGGATGAAGGCGTCGGCGGTCGAGACGGCGTACACGAAGCCGCTGCACACCGCCTGCACGTCGACCGCGGCGCAGTGGTTGGTGATGCCCAGCTTGTCTTGCACGATACAGGCGGTGCTGGGGAAACTGCCGAAGAAATCCGGCGTCGAGCTGGCCAGGATGATGAGGTCGAGGTCGTTGCCCCGCAGGCCGGCCATCTCGAGCGCCTTCTTCGCCGCCTCGACGGCCAGATCGGAGGAGTTCTGGCCCGGCGCCGCGTAATGGCGCGCCGCGATGCCGCTGCGCGAAAAAATCCACTCGTCGGACGTCTCGATGCCCTTGGCCGCCAACTGCTCGGTCAGATCCTGGTTGCTGACGCGCCGTTCCGGCAAATAGCTGCCGGTGCCAATGATTTTGCTGTACACAGTCATGCAGTTATCCGTCCGTTAAATAGTTGAGCTTGATTCTTCCAGAATTGGCGTGCCCGGCATCAGCCCGGCGATCGTGGTCGACAAATGGGCCTGCAGATCGTGCTTGGCCGCCTCGAAGGCGCGCCGGATGGCCCACTCGTAGGCGTCGGCGTCGGCCCCGCCGTGGCTCTTGACCACCAGGCCGCGCAAACCGAGCAGGCTGGCGCCGTTGTAGCGCGACGGATTGAGGCGATGCGAGATGGCCCACAGCGCCCCCTTGGCGATCAGGGCGCCCAGCATGGTCAGCGGGTTGCGCTTGAATTCGGTGGTCATCACGTTCTTGACCAAGCGCGCCAGGCCCTCGACCGCCTTCAAGGTCACGTTGCCGACGAAGCCGTCGCACACGACCAGGTCGGTGGTGCCCTTGAAGATGTCGTTGCCCTCGACGTTGCCATAGAAGTTGAGCGCGCCGCGCTCGTGGTCGGCCTGCAGCAGCTTGGCCGTTTGCTTGACCACGTCGTTGCCCTTGATGTCCTCGGTGCCCACGTTGAGCAGGCCGATGGTCGGGCGTTCGATGCCCTCCATGGCGGCCACCAGCACCGAGCCCATGATGGCGAACTGGTGCAAATGATGCGGCTCGCAGTCGACGTTGGCGCCCAGGTCGAGCATATAGGTCGGACCGTCTTTTTGGTTCGGCAAGATGCTGCAGATGGCGGGCCGGTCGACCCCGGCCATGGTTTTGAGCACGTAGCGCGACACGGCCATCAGGGCGGCGGTGTTGCCTGCCGAAACGCAGGCTTGCGCCGCGCCGCTTTTGACCAGCTCGATCGCCACGCGCATCGAGGAATCCTTCTTGCGGCGCAAGGCCACTTCGAGCGGATCGTCCATCGTCACCTGCTCGGAGGCGTGCCGCAGCGACAGGCGCGGATGCGCGTCGGCCTTGTGCTTTTTGAGTTCGGCGAGCACGACGTCTTCCAGACCGACCAGAATCAGCTCGGCGTCCGGTTCGTGCTTGAGGAAAGAAATTGCGGCGGGAATTGTGACCGAGGGACCGTGATCACCGCCCATGCAGTCGATAGAAATTTTGATTGTCATTGTTTTGATTCAGTACCGCTCCAGGGCAAGCCGCGGCGAGATATGAATCGGACTTGGGCGTATGCGAACGCATGAGCCGGCCAGAGTCAGCTGATTCAAAATGACGGTGTGCAAAGAGATTTGCAGCCGATGAAAAAGAAGAAGCGGCGCCACGTCGAAACACCACGCAACGCCGCTTGCATCCTACCCCAACAAAAAACGCCGATTACTCGTCGTTTTTGGTCTTCAGAACCTTGCGGCCACGATAAAAGCCGTTCGGGCTGATATGGTGACGCATGTGGGTTTCGCCAGTGGTCGGTTCGATGCTCAGTTGTGGCGCGACCAGAAAGTCGTGCGAACGGTGCATGCCGCGCTTGGAAGGGGTTTTCTTGTTCTGCTGAACTGCCATGATGACTCCTAATACATAAGTTCTAAAATTTTAGCACATTCGACTGGCAAATACATGCGAATCGAGTATCCCAGCGGCAAATTATTACTTTGCCGACATCGTTTAATACCATTACATTTCACTACACACTGCCATACTCGATTTACCACACGCGTTTGACACGTTCTTTTCCACTGCTTGTTCGGTCTTGCTTATTCGTATTTCAGGTCTTTCAGACCGGCGAAAGGCGACGCCTTCTCCACCTTCAACGCGTCGAGCAGGGCCGTATCCGGGCATTGCTCGTGCTTGGGCGAGAGCGGCAACGCCAGCAACGCCTCGTCCTCGATCAAATCGAGCAGATTCATCGCGCGGCTGCCGACGATCACGTCGATCGATTCGTCGTCGACGACCTCCTCGATCTCGTCGGCGTGCTCGTCATCCTTGCCCAACATCAGCCTGGTCGCGGCATCGATCCGATGGGCGTAAGGGCTGAGGCAGCGCTGGCACATCAGTTGCACCGTTCCGTCGACCGACAAGGTCAGCTGCGGATAACCATGCTGGCTGGTGCCGCCCTGCGCCTTCCAGGCGATCGTACCGGACGAGTCCGCGCAATCCTTGATCAACCGGGGCATTTCAGCGACAGGCATGACGCCCTCGCGGCTCCCGTTGATGCGACAAAATTCAAAGGCGTCGATCACAAAAGCATTCATTGGCAGAAAATTTCCCCGGAAAACCTGCGATAATAACAGGCTTACCTGCGCCCAGTCAAAGCAATTTGATGCCGGCCGGACGTGGCAATTCAACTTTCCCGACCGCGCGGCCAACGATGCCCGCCCAACCGACCGCAATGACACCCAGCACCCCACCGCCTCGCCTGATTCTCGCCTCCAGCTCCAGCTACCGCAAGGAATTGCTATCCCGCCTGCGCCTGCCGTTCGAGGTCGCCGCACCCGACATCGACGAGAGTCCGCTGCCGCGCGAAACGCCGAGCGCGACCGCCCTGCGGCTGGCGCAGGCGAAGGCGGCCGCGATCCTGGCGCGCCATCCCGGCAGCCTGGTGATCGGCTCGGATCAGGTGGCGACCCTGGACGAGGTCCAGATCGGCAAGCCGGGCGATCATGCCAACGCGCTGCGCCAATTGCAAACCATGCGCGGACGGCGCGTGGTTTTCCACACCGCGCTGTGCCTGCTCGACGGACGCGCCGGCGCGCCCGCCGCGCAACTGGAGGACATCCAGACCGTCGTCACCGTGCGCGACCTGCCGGACGCCGAGCTGGACGCCTACCTGCGCCTCGAACAACCGTACGACTGCGCCGGCAGCGCCAAAAATGAAGGCCTCGGCATCGCCATCCTCGAAAAGATCGAGAGCACCGACCCGACCGCCCTGACCGGCCTGCCGCTGATCGCCCTGACCGGCATGCTGCGCCGCGCCGGCGTGGCGTTTTTCAGCGCCTGAGCGCCCGCGCCCGAATGCAGCTTCGCATCACCGTCTCACATCAAACCAAAACCAACAATAACCATGACCACACTGCCCGGCACCCTCTACCTGATTCCCAACACCCTCGGCGCGAGCGACCTCGGGGCCGACGCGCTGGCCCACATCATTCCCGAACAAGTGCAGGCGATCACGTCCGGCCTCGATTATTTCGTCGCCGAAAACGCGAAGACGGCGCGCGCCTTCCTCAAGCTGATCGCGCTGCGCCATCCGCTCGCCAAGCCGCTGCAGGAAATCACGATCGCCGAACTGAACGTCAACACGCCGGCGCAGGCGCTGGCGGCCCTGCTGGCGCCGCTACTGGCGGGCAAGAACGCCGGGCTCGTGTCGGAAGCCGGCGTGCCGGCCGTGGCCGACCCGGGCGCCGACCTGGTGCGACTGGCGCACCAGCACGGCGTCGCGGTGCGTCCGCTGGTCGGCCCGTCGTCGCTGTTGCTGGCCGTCATGGCCAGCGGCCTGAACGGCCAAAGCTTCGCCTTCAACGGCTATTTGCCGACCGACGCGGCGCTGCGCGCCAAACGCATCAAGGACCTGGAACAGCGCTCGCGCGCCGAAAAGCAGACCCAGCTTTTCATCGAGACGCCCTACCGCAACGCCGCCATGCTGGAAGCCTTGAGCGCCAATTGCCAAGGCGGCACGTTGATCTGCGTGGCGACCGATCTGAGCCTGCCGAGCGAATCGATCAAGACCCTCAGCGGCGCGCAATGGAAAAGCCTGCTTGGCGCGGGCAAGGGACCGGACTTCCACAAGAAGCCGACCGTGTTTCTGCTGCTGGCGCAGTAAAGAGCCCGGCTTTCCAACTAAAACCCACTCAGGAAACGCCGCGCACATAGTCGTTGACCCACTCGAAGGCGGCGATCTGAATCGCGTTCAAATCGGCCGCCGTCAGGCCGAGCGCGTCGAGCTCGCCACTTAGCTCGGCGCTGGAGGCGGCGCGCTCGATCGATTCGACCAGGATCAGCATGCGTCCGAAATCGCCCTCGCGCGACAGCAGCGCGGCGCGCACCTCGTCTTGCACCTTGATGCCGGCGACGATGTCGCTCATGCGCACGGAAAACATCGCGTCCATCAGCGACATGATACCCACCGTAAAGCCGATATCGGCGCTGGTGCGCTGCCCCGGCCGCAGCCTCTCCGTCATCAACTCGAGCATCTTGCCGCGCGTGGCCGCCAGTTGCAGCAGCGGCGAGGCGAACTGCTGGGCCGTGCCCGGCTGGACGTACAACAGGATTTGCAGCCAGCGCCGCAACTGGCGCCGCCCCAGCACGATCAGCGCCTGGCCGAGCGTGTCGATGCGAGTGCACGCGCCGACGGCCGGCGTGTTCACCAGGCGCAGCAAATTGATGCTGATGAGCGCGTCATGCTTGATGCGCCCCTCGATCTGCGCATTGTCCGCTTCGGCATTGATCAAATTGAGCAATTCAAGAATGGCCAGTTCGGACGGGGCGATTTTCTTGCCGCTTAAAATCACCGGCCGGGCGAAATAATAGCCCTGAAAAAAAGCGAAACCCATGCCCAGGCAGAGCTCGAACTGGGCCAGCGTTTCCACCTTTTCGGCCAGCAACTTGCCGCCCGCGCCGACGGCGGCCAGCGCGCGCGTGAGCTCGGCGAGCTCGCCGTCCCGCAGGGCGTGGATGTCGATTTTGATCACGTCGACCAGCGGCGCGAGTTCGCGCACATCCTGCGACATGGCGACCACGTCGTCGAGGGCGAACTTGAAACCGGCCAGGCGCAATTCGCGCACGCGCGCAAGTACGGCGGGCGTGGCGGGCACGGTTTCAAGAATTTCGAGGACAACCCGGTGATTCGGCAAGAAGCGGATGAAGTCGCTCATCAAGGCGACCTCGTCGACATTCACGTAGGCCAGTTGCCGGCCCACCACCTGCTCCATGCCGAGCTCGGACGCATGGGCGATCACGGCCGCGGTGGCCGCCGCGCCATCGGTGAAATCGGCGCCGTCGCAATGGGCGTCGCGAAACAGCAATTCATAGGCGACCAGTTGCTGGTCGCGGTTCAAGATGGGCTGGCGCGCCAGAAAAAAATGGCTGAAAAACGACTCGTGCACCGACGCTGGCTGCGCTGACGGCAAATCGACAGTCATGGGTTTTTCCACCAATGATGTTCATGCTCGACCGCGTCGGGGCCGCGGCTGGCCTAACGCCGGCGGCAACCATCCGCCAACGTTTAAATCTACATTGGCATTTTAACAGCATTTATTAATTTTGCATCAAACCCGGCGCGCTCCGGTGTTGCGGGCCGTCGTGGTGCCCGTTTCCAAAACGAATTTCGCGCCGGCATCGCGGCCCAGCACCTTGACCAGGTAGGGCATCACCTCGCGCAGCATCGGCTCGAGCGTGTACGGTGGATTGAGGACGAACATGCCGCTGCTGTGCAAGCCGAAGCCGTCCGGCGCCGGGGTATTGATGGTCAGCGTCACATGCAGCCAACTGGCGGCCGGCAACTGCTTGAGCTTGTCGGCGAACTGGCGCGACTCCATGCGCTGCAAGACCGGATACCAGATCGCATAGGTGCCGGTGGGGAAACGCACCAGCGCGTCGGCCAGCGCGTCCTTGACCTTGCGGTAATCCATCTTGTCCTCGTAAGGCGGATCCATCAGCACCAGCGCGCGGCGCGACGGCGGCGGCAGCAGCGCCTTCAGGCACTGGAAGCCGTCGGCCTTGGTGATGATCACGCGCTTGCCGCGCACGCTGGGACGCTCGCCCTGAGCGGCCGCGTGCGCCTCGACCTTGCGGAAATTGTCGGCCAGGATCTTGGCGTCGGCCGGATGCAACTCGAACAGGCGCAGGCGATCCTGCTCGCGCATCACCTTGTCGGCGCAGTAAGGCGAGCCGGGGTAATGCCGCATCTTGCCGCTCGGATTCATGTCCTTGACCAGCTTGACATATTCGGCCAGCGCCGGCGGCAGGTCGGTGCGATCCCACAGCGGCGCGATGCCGGTTTCGAATTCCGCGTTCTTGGATGCGTAGCCGCCGTCGAGCGCATACACGCCGGCGCCCGAATGGGTGTCGATATAGGTGTAGGCCGTGTCTTTCTGGCCCATGTACTGCAGCAACTGGATGGTCACGAAATGCTTCAACACATCGGCGTGATTGCCGGCGTGGAAGGCGTGGCGGTAACTCAACATAAACTTGGCGATTCCATAAAAATGTGGCGACGGTGACGGCACGGGCCGGCCGGAGGCGGCAGGCGCGGATGAGTCGGAGCGTCAGGGCGCGCGCGGCGCGCAACCCGTCATTATCCCTCAGAATCGCGCATTTAGTGAATGCGATCATGCAATTTGATCGACGCCGTTCAGCTGGCACGACCCCGCCCACAATTCCACGACGCAAAAAAAGCTCGCCGAAGCGAGCTTTTTTTCACAACCAGAATCAGTTCTTAGAACTGGTTCATCGTGTTGTCTTTACCGGATGCCTTCAGAGCCGCTTCGCCGCTGAAGTAATCTTTGTGGTCGTCGCCGATGTCCGAACCGGACATGTTCTGATGCTTGACGCAAGCGATGCCTTGACGGATTTCCTTGCGCTGAACGCCAGCGACATAACCCAGCATGCCTTGGTCGCCGAAGTATTCCTTGGCCAGGTTGTCGGTCGACAAAGCAGCGGTGTGGTACGTCGGCAGCGTGATCAGGTGATGGAAAATACCGGCTTCGCGGGCTGCGTCAGCTTGGAAGGTGCGGATCTTCTCATCGGCGGCCAGGGCCAGTTCGGTTGCGTCGTACTCGACACTCATCAGTTGAGCGCGGTCGTAGGCGGAAACGTCCTTGCCTTCGGCCTTCATCGCGTCGAAAGCTTGTTGACGGAAGTTCAGCGTCCAGTTGAACGACGGGCTGTTGTTGTAGACCAGCTTGGCGTTTGGAATGACCTTGCGGATTTCGCTGACCATGCCGCCGATTTGGGCGATATGCGGTTTTTCGGTTTCGATCCAGATCAGGTCGGCGCCGTTTTGCAGCGAGGTGATGCAATCCAGCACGCAACGCGCTTCGCCCGTGCCGGCGCGGAATTGGAACAGGTTGCTAGGCAGACGCTTAGGACGCAGCAGCTTGCCGCCGCGCTTGAGGACCACGTCGCCGTTGGCCATCGATTCGGTCGACACTTCTTCGCAGTCCAGGAACGAGTTGTATTGGTCGCCCAGATCGCCTGGCTCGCGGGTCACCGCGATTTGCTTGGTCAAGCCGGCACCCAGCGAGTCGGTACGGGCAACGATGATACCGTCGTCCACGCCCAGCTCCAGGAACGCGTAACGCACAGCGCGGATCTTGGCCAGGAAGTCTTCGTGAGGAACCGTGACTTTGCCGTCTTGGTGGCCGCACTGCTTTTCGTCGGAAACTTGGTTTTCGATCTGGATGCAGCAAGCACCGGCTTCGATCATCTGCTTGGCCATCAGGTAGGTCGCTTCGGCGTTACCGAAACCGGCGTCGATGTCGGCGATGATAGGCACGACGTGGGTGACGAAGTTGTCGATCTTGTCTTGGATCGCTTGCTTGGCGGCGCCTTCGGCGGCGTCCAGCTGACGGAACAAACCGCCCAGTTCACGCGCATCGGCTTGACGCAGGAAGGTGTACAGCTCGCGGATCAGGTCGGCGACGGCGGTCTTCTCGTGCATCGATTGGTCTGGCAGCGGGCCGAACTCGGAGCGCAGCGCGGCGATCATCCAGCCCGACAGGTACAGGTAGCGACGGTCGGTGCTGTTGAAGTGCTTCTTGATCGAAATCATCTTCTGTTGACCGATGAAACCGTGCCAGCAGCCCAGCGACTGGGTGTACTTGGACGGATCGGCGTCGTAGGCGGCCATGTCGTCACGCATGATCTTGGCGGTGTAGTTGGCGATATCCAGGTGCGTTTTGAAGCGGTTCTGGGCGCGCATGCGTGCGGCGGACTCAGGATTGATCGCGTTCCAGGCACTACCTTCTTTGTCTTTCAGGCCGGCGATAGCTTTGATGTCGTCTTGGTACATGGACATGTGTGACTCCTAGATAAATAAAGAAAAAAATTAACAAAACCGGGTCGAGTGTTGATCTATCTCTTCACCCCCGCACGAAGAACAAGGTAGTGAACCGGATCAAAACTGCATGGAAGAATCATAGCGGCTTTTTTGAATTGAAACAAGTCTTATATAAGACATATAACCTAAATTAATCACTTAATTTTCAATGGCTTGCATATTATTTTTCAAGATGTGAAATCAATTTTTGAAAAATGGGATGATTTCCCCAATTTATTTTCGCCGCACATCCCACAATGTGACATTACATTCTCGCATCGTGGAAAAGTGGCCCGATTCCAGCAAAAATCGTCACACAATAAAAAAACCGCAGCCGAACTGGCGTCCGCTGCGGCTTCAGATGCAGTCGAAAGGGAAGCTCTGGCGCGCCCCCTTTCCGCCAGCGGCGAGTTAAGCGACCTGCTTTGCGTCGAAGAACTGCTCGTATTCGGTCGAACCGCGCAGGGCCGTCGTCGAGCTCTGGCCTTGCTGGATCGCCTGGGTGACGGCGTCGAAGTAGCCGGTGCCCACTTCGCGCTGGTGCTTGACGGCGGTGAAGCCCTTCTCCGCGGCGGCGAACTCCGCCTCCTGCAGCTCGACGAAGGCCGACATCTGGTTGCGGGCGTAGCCATAAGCCAGGTTGAACATGCCGTAATTGAGCGCGTGGAAGCTCGGCGTCGGCCACGATCGGCGCGAAGAAATCGATCTCGTCCTTGCCTTCGGACCATTGGATCTGGTCGGCGCGCATGAAGGTGTTGTTGATGCGCTTGACGACGCTCGGCACCGAGTTGGCCGGGTACAGCGATTGGTCG
>JACMLV010000584.1 GCA_014379395.1 Burkholderiaceae bacterium | reverse complement strand
CGCCACGACACCAGCTGGCCGCCGAACAGGGTGACGATGGCGCGCGCGCCGTCGGCGCCGGCGATCGACAGCGCCGGCAGGGCGCCGAACTCGGTCATGCTGACGCCGGCGTCGTGCCTCATGTCAGGCGGCTTTTCGCCAGCGGCGGATTTTTCGCGAAGTAGCGCCGGATGCCCTTCAAGACCGCGTCGGCGATCTGGTCCTGGTAGCCGTTGTCGGTCAGCTTGGCCTCCTCCTCGGGGTTCGAGATGAAGGCCGTCTCGATCAGGATCGACGGGATGTCGGGCGCCTTCAGCACCGCGAAGCCGGCCTGCTCGACGGCGCCCTTGTGCAGCCGGTTGATGCCGCCGATCTCGCCCAGCACCGCCTTGGCCAGCTTCAGGCTGTCGTTGATCTGGGCCGTCGTCGACAGGTCGAACAGCACGCTGGCGAGCTGCTTGTCGCGGCCCTTGGCGTTGACGCCGCCGATCGAGTCGGCCAGGTTCTCCTTGTTCGCCAGCCAGCGCGCCGCGCCCGAGCTGGCGCCTTTTTCGGACAGCACGAACACCGACGAGCCGCGCGCGCTCGGCTCGACGAAGGCGTCGGCGTGGATCGACACGAACAGGTCGGCCTGCACCTTGCGCGCCTTGTCCACGCGCACCCCGAGCGGCACGAAGTAGTCGGCGTCGCGCGTCAGCATCACGCGAAAGTTGGGCAGGCCCTCGATCTTCGCCTTGAGGCGCTTGGCGATCGCCAGCACGACGTCCTTTTCGCGGCTGCCGCGGCTGCCGACTGCGCCGGGGTCTTCGCCGCCGTGGCCCGGATCGAGCGCGATGGTGATCATGCGCGTCACCTTTTGCGGCGCGGCGTGGGAGTGGGGCGTTTCCGGCTCGGCCGGCTTCGCCTTGGGGACGATCGGGGCGGCCGCCGCGGTATCCGGCGCAGGCGGCTCGGCCGGTGCTTTCGGCGCGTCGTTGTCGGGCGCGGCGTCGGCCGCGTTGCCCGACCAGGCGCCGCTCTCGATCATGGCGGCGATCGGGTCGGCCTGGCGCACCGGGTACAGGTCGAAGATCAGGCGGTGGCGGTAGGCCCCGACCGGCGCCAGCGTGAACAGCTGCGGCGTGATCTCCTCCTTCAAATCGAACACCAGGCGCACCACGTTCGGGCGGTTCTGGCCGACCCGCACCTGGCGGATGTACGGGTCGCCCGATTGAATCTTGGCGACCAGTCCCTTCAAGGTCGGATTGAGTTCGAGCCCCTCGATGTCGACCACCAGCCGCTCCGGGTCCTTGACGATGAAGTGGCTGGTTTTCAGGTCGCTGTCGTTTTCCAGCGTGACGCGGGTGTAGTCGGCGGCCGGCCAGACCCGCACGGCGAGGATCTGGGCGGCGCAAGCGGGCAGCGCGGGCAGCACCGACAGCAGCAGCGTGCCGCCGGCCTTGAGCACCGTGCGCCGCGTGACGGGGCCGGTGATCAGAGGTTCGGTGCGAATTTGAGGCGGTCGAGGCATAGCAAACCCAGGTCAGACAACGCTTGCAATTCTACATCACGACCGAGGCCCGCGACCTCCAGTCGTACATCGAGATCCGGGGGCGGCAACACAGGGTGGCCTTTCTCCGGCCATTCGACGATACATATATTGTCGCCGTCGAAGTCCTCGCGAAAACCCGCGTCCAGAAACTCCTCGGCGCTGGACATGCGGTACAGGTCGAAATGGATCACGCTGACGGTGCGCCCGCCAAGCGTGATGCGATACGGTTCGGACAAAGTATAGGTCGGGCTCT
>JACMLV010000583.1 GCA_014379395.1 Burkholderiaceae bacterium | reverse complement strand
TTTCCGCAAGATACTCGGCCCCGCCGCCGCGTCGAGGGCACCCGCGGCGGCGGCGGGGCCGAGTATCTTGCGGAAATCCTCATGGATCGCCGGCGTGTCATCGATGATCAGGATGCGCCGGTTGGGCAATGTGTGCATGTCTCCCCCCAGACGCTGGTGCCAGTACCTGGCTTATAGTGCGGATCAAGCGTCAAGGCGCGCCGGGTTCTTAGCCGCACTCCCCCTGTTTCCAGTGCCGTTGACGCAGGAGAAGTGATCCACCCGAGAAATATAGCAGGTTTCATTCTGGAAACTGTTATTTTCCTTTGACAATTTTTATAACAAGATTGTCATCTAAATAAGCGCGCCGGCGAGGGCCGCGCGCGCCGGCCGGGGTCTGGTGTCGTGGCGCTCCTCGAAATCCCGATGCAAGAAGTATATACTTTAATATATATGCAAAAGCGATGGAGGAACACATGCACAAGATTGCAAAACTGTTCATGAATGGGAGCAGCCAGGCGGTGCGCCTTCCCGCCGAGTTTCGCTTCGACGCCAAGGAAGTGTTCATCCGGCGCGATTCGGTGACGGGCGATGTGATCCTGTCGCGCAGGCCGAAGAACTGGACCGCTTTTCTCGAAGCAATCAAGGACGCCGGCGTGCCGTCAGATTTCCTTGGTAGTGCCGAGCGCGCGCAGGGCGTCGTCGAACGCGACCCTTTCAAGGACTGGAAGGAAAATGACTGATATCGGAAACTGACCCATGCGCTACATGCTTGATACCAACACGGTCAGCGATCTGCTCAAGGGCGGCGAGAGTATCGTCCGCCTTCAAATGTCGCCAGTGGCGGACGTTTGTATTTCTGCGGTCACCGAGGGGGAGATTCTTTTTGGGCAGGCGAAACGGCCTGGGGCGATGCGGCTTCATGCTGCCGTGCGTGAATTCCTGCGGCACGTCGAAAGCATTCCGTGGGACAGCGACGCCGCCGCCTGTTATGGCAAATTGCGGGCGAACATGACAAACACCGGGAAGGTTCTCGGCGCGCTTGACATGATGATCGCCTCACACGCCATGGCAAAATGCCTGACCCTGGTGACGCGCGACCAGGCATTTTCCATGGTTCCGGACTTACTCCTGGACGACTGGACCAAAGCGATGCCCGGCGGGTGACTCGGCGCGGGGCCACGCCCCTTGCCGATCACCGGCCCGGGGTGGCATTAGACGAACGCCGCCTTATTGGCTTGCGCGTAGCTGCGCAGCGTCGTCAGCGGACGCCCCAGCAGGCGCTCGCCGTCGGGCGAGACCACCGCCGCCTGGTTGGCGGCGAACACGCCGAACAACTCCACCAAACCCTTGGCCTGCCATTCCGGCCAGCCGGCGCCGAGCAGCGAGGCCAGCGTCGTCGCGTCGTCCGGCGAGACGTGTTGCACCGCCTTGCCGGTGACGTCGGCGAACACGGCGGCGATGTCCTGGCCCGACAGCAGTTGCGGCCCGGTGACGACGTAGGCCTTGCCCTCGTGGCCTTCGCTGCTCAGGATGTTGGCGGCGATCTCGCCGATGTCGCCCACGCTCAGCGGCGCGAAGCGGCCCGCGCCGATGCCGAAGTAGAAGGCGCCCTGCTTGATGCCATCCGCCCAGCCGGGCATGTTTTCCTGGAAGAAGATGGTGCGCAGATGGGTCCATGGCAGGCTGGAGGCCTCCAGGTATTTCTCGCCGAAGCGGAACTGGCGGCCGAACAGGATCGACTCGTATTCGGCGCCGAACACCGAGTAGAACAGCACGTGCTTGACCGAGCCGGCGGCCACCGCCGCGTCGATGGCGTGCTTGGCCTGCGCTTCGCGGTTTTCGATATTGCCCAGGATCAGGAACAGCTTGTCGACGTTCTTGAACGCGGGCGTCAGGGTGGCCGGCCGGTCGAGGTCGAGGATCACCGTTTCGATGCCGGGAAACTTGGCCAGCAGCTCCTTGGCGCGCGCTTCCGAGCGCACGCCGGCGCGGATGGTGAAGGCGTCCTGGTGCTTGCGGGTCAGCGCGTCGAGGGTGGCGACGCCGTTGTTGCCGGCTGCGCCGATGATCAATAAGGTTGGCTTGGTCATGATGGAAACTCCATTTTCGTTAGGAAAAAACTGCTCTTGGTCTTGGTAGTGAGGTGAAACCGGCGGTGCGGAGGGGTCGCCCCCGCCCGCCGTGTTGGTTTAGCCGCGGCCTTCGTCGATGCTCCAGCGGCCGGCGCCGGAGGCGGCCAGGGTCAGCAGGCCGCCGGCGATGGACAGGTTTTTCAGGAACATCAGGCTTTGCATCTGATCGGCGAAATTGAAGTGGAACAGCAAGGCCGACACGATGGTGAAGCCAGCCATGGCGAGCGCGACCAGGCGGACCTGGAAGCCGACGATCAACGCCAGCGCGCCGCCGGCCTCAAGCAGGATGACCAGCGGCAGCAGGAAGCCGGGCAGGCCGGCCGACGCCATATAGCCCTGGGTGCCGGCGTAGTTGCCGATTTTCGATACGCCGGCCACGATGAACAGGCTGGCGAGCAGGATGCGCGAGAGCGGCATCAGGTTTTTAAGTGCGTTGTTCATGAAACACCTCCAGTAAACAGCGATTGATAAGATGAATGCTTGGCCGCCTCGGTCGGCTGGCTCCTTGACTCGACTTGATGACGCAAGCTTAGATGTTTATAGTGGCGTAATAAAGAAGCCTTAAAACAAAACATATTTACGCAAAATGGAACAATACGATTTGGTGGACCTGCGCAGCTTCGTCGCCGTGGTCGAATGCGGCAGCTTCGTGCGCGCGGCCGAACAGCTGGAAGTGAGCACCGCCGCCATCAGCCGGCGCGTCGCCAACCTGGAGCAAGCGCTGGGCACGCGCCTGATCGTGCGCACCACGCGCCGCCTCGACGTGACCGAGGCCGGGCGCCGCTTCCACGCCGATGCGCTCACCGTGTTCCAGTTGCTGGGCGAGGCCGAGGAGCGCGTGCGGGTCGGGCGCGAGAGCGTCACCGGGCTGTTGCGGGTGGCCGCCCCGCTCAGTTTCGGGATTCAGCGGGTGGCGCCGTTGTTGCCCACCTTCATGCGGCGCCATCCGGACCTAAAAGTACAGTTGTTGCTGGAGGACCGCTACACCGACTTGCAGGCCGAGGGGATCGACGTCGCGATTCGCATCGGCTCGCTGCGCGACTCGTCGCTGGTCGCCACCCGCATCGGCACCGTCGAGGTGGCGTTTTGCGCCGCGCCGGCCTATCTGGCCGAGCACGGCGAGCCGCAGGGGCCGGAGGATTTGAAGCACCACGCTTGCCTGCATTACAGCCTGCTGAGCATGCGCGAGGAATGGGGCGCCGTGTTCGGCGAGGCCGGCGAGGCGCTCGAGATCCGCAGTCCGCTCGCCGCCAACAACGCCGAGGTGCTGAAGGAATGCGCGATCCAGGGCATGGGGATCGCGATGTTGCCGCGCTTTGTCGCGCAGGACGCGCTCGCCGACGGCCGCCTGC
>JACMLV010000582.1 GCA_014379395.1 Burkholderiaceae bacterium | reverse complement strand
TGGCATTGCGCATCGGCGAGGCCATCGCCCGCAACCTGGAACCGGAAAACATGCTGGCCCTGGTGTTCACGCCCGAGGCGCGCGACGTCCTGAAAAAACGCTTAATCGACATCGGCATCCCGCAAGCGACGGCGGAGCGGATGCGGGTGGCGACGTTCGAGGATTTTTCCACTGAATTACTGGAAAAAATCGAAGGCAGGAAGGTCGCTTCGATCGCCCACATCAAAGACCTGAAACCCCATGTGGACGCGGCGCTGGAAAACGTCTGCGACAACTACCTGGGCAAGATCGACTATCTGGTCAGCGACACCACCAGCGTGGCGCTGAGCCAGTTCTTCCACACCCAGCGCGAGCTCAAAGCGCGGCTGCTGCTGCAGCGCGACGTGGAGGGTATGACTTTCGAAGACATCAGCGACGAGTTCGGCATGCACATGTCCGAACCCATCTCGGTGTCGACCTACCTGGGTGTCGTCGAATATGAAAAGCTCCGTTCGGGCCACGACGATCAGACCGTTTTTCGCGGACCGTTCGACGCGACGTACGACCTGGCGCGCATGCTCGACGCGGACCCGTCGACGCGAACCCTGCTGCCGCGCCACCGCCTGATCCTGTGCGACGAACTGCACGACCTGAACGAGGCCTCGTTCGCGATTGTGCAAGCCCTGATCGATCCCGACTACACCTATTTCATCGGCGCGGGCGACATCGACCAGGTGATCCACTCCAAGCTCGGCGCGAGCGAGGACTTCATGCGCAGCCGCTTCCGGGAACGCTATCCGGCCACCACGCAGTATCCGCTCACCTACAGCTTCCGCTACGGGCCGCACCTGGCCTACGCGATGGAGGCGTTCAAGGGCAAGCCGGTGGAATCGGCGCTGGCCCTGCGCAGCGAGATCCACCAGCTCCATTACGACGCGGCCGAGGGCGCCGCCTGCGCCGATCTGGTCGTCAAGGCCTTGCAGCAGTGGAAAAAATCCGGACGCGCGCTCGACGGCTGCGCCATCCTGATTCGCGACACCCACCAATCGGTGGCGGTCGAAAACGCCTTGATGCGGGCCGAGATCGGCTACCGGACGCTGGACATGACGCGCTATCTCGAACGCGAAGAGATTCTTTTCTTGCGCGGCATGATCGCCATCGCGCTGAACAATTTCGCCACCACGCCCAAGGCGATTCGCGGTGCGATCTTCGACGCGGTGGCGATGTTCGCCGAGGTCAGCCTGGGGCGCGGCGAGCAGATGAGCCAATTCCGGCAGGCCGTGATCGACGAGCCCGAAGCGCTGCGCTGGTTCTATTCGGGCCGCGTCGACCAGCGCGGCGCCAGGGACGTCAAGGAAAAAGTTTCCGCGCTGGTCGATCGGCTGCAAGTGGCGAGAACCACCGAGCCGGCCGACCATGTGCTCGGCGAATTGCGGCAGCAGTTCAACAGGCTGCTTGAATTCGCCCGCGGCGCGGCGTCCGCCAAAACCGATCCGACCCTGTCCCAGGCCTTGCAGGAGCTCGAGCAACAGGTGCTGGAGATGGTCGACTATCTCGAACGCCATGTCATGACGCTCGCCGCGGAGACCCTGCTGCAAGTCTTGCGCAACAACCTGCTCACCTTGCTGTTATATCTGGAGCGCCTGGCGGCGAACGACGTCAAGCAGCACATGGCCAAGGTGGTCGATTACATGCAGGACGCCATCACGACCGATACGCGCGCCGATGTCGTGCTGCGCCAAATCTGCGCATTGATGGATATCGGGGCCCTCGCCAAACGACTGTATGTGCATCCGCAGGAGGCCGCGGTGGTGGGCAAATCGATCGCCGGCTTCATCGAGGCGGCGGAAAAAATGCAGATGAATCTGCCCCAGTTCTCCGAATGGATCAGTAGCGCCGACGCCGGCGCGGCGTCCAGGAAACGCAGCCACGGCGTGCAGCTGACCTGCGTCCGCAACGCCAAGGGAAAGGAATTCGAGCACGTCATCCTGCCGTTCATGGAGCAGGGCGAATTTCCCTTCGCGCGGGCCAATCCCCAGGAAGAGGACAATCTTTTCTACGTCGCGGCCACGCGGGCGATCGCTTGCCTGACCCTGATCTCGCCCAAGGAGGAGGCCCTGCGCAGCGTCTTTATCCGGCGCATGAAAATCGCCGGCGGCAAGGCGCGCGCCGACGCCGCCGTCGACAACAACGCCAGCCAGACCCGGGCCAATACCCGAACCGAGTTCAAAGCCTACGGCGACGACTGGGCGGCGGCCAAAGCCCTGGGCGCCCACTGGGATTTTTCCAGAAAGATATTCTATTTAAAGGATGGCCAGGATCGCGGGCCGTTCGCGCGCTGGCTTTGAAGCGCCCGTTATGTATGGTGGCTTAGCAACGCCACCTGAATTTTGGCGGGCGCCTCAAATTGGCCAACCTAATTGATTTGATCGGCGCCAAATCCGCCGGGCACGCTGTTCCAAAGGGTCGATCCATCATGGTAGAGCAGCAGCGTGTGCCCGATTTTGGCTTGTTCTTTTATGTAGGCGCTAAATTTCCGCTTTTCCGCCGCATCAAGCTGGGTCCAGGAATTGGTCGAGAAGTGAATGACCTCCTTGAAATATCGTGGATACCAACTGGCGATGTAGCGTCCGAAGGAATCCGAAAGAATAATGAGGCGCTGGTGCGGCGCCCCCGCATTTCTATAAAAGGCCATTTCCTGAAGCTTATCCGCAGCCACGCCAAGCGAGGGGAAACATTTGGGACCCAAGCATGCCTCAATGCCCGAGCGCGGGTGATCGGGGAATTCGACTTCGCTGGTCAGGTTGACCCCCGGGAAGAGATGACCGATGTCGGAGGGTACACGATTCAAAGTCTCGGCGATGGCGGCGCCTTCTAGCCGGCGAATCTTCCAAAAATGCTCGGCGCTCAGCCCGGCGACCTCGCGCGGCCCCGCGCCGCCCCAGTGAAACCAACTCTTCGGGAAGACGGCGACACGCTCCTTGAGCGCCAGCATTTCCGTTTTCGGGTAGTAGATGGCGTTCAAGGTTTGCGCCTCGAGCTGCGCGGAGGCGAGCGCCGATTCGACCGGCGAGGCGGCCTTGCGGCAACGCGCCTCCAGCCAGGCGGGCAACGCCTCCGGGTAGATGATGGGGGCCGACGGCACGATCATGATGCGCGCATCGATTCCCTCGCGCAGAAACGATTGGTGCAGGCCGTTGAGCAGGCCCGCCACTCGTTCCGGCGCGGTCGGGGTGACGCCGCATGGAATGGTGATGGCGGAATATTCCGGCAAACTGGTTCCGTGACTGGAGAGGAAAATCCTCCCGTCTCGGCCGGAGATGACCTGAATGGTGGGGAACTGACCGAAAAACGCGTGGCGCAACTGATTATTCAGTTCGATCAAATTGTCCCGGAAACCGAAATGATCATTGATCCACGGTTCCAGTTGTTTCGGGTATTTCAGCAGATCGTCGATCGAACGCGGCTTGGTCGGCTTGGGCGCCAGGACGCGGTTGTCCCCTGTGGTCTGGGACGCGCGGGTCAGGCTGTTGACGGCTGGAATGCTCAGCGCGGCGGCGATGACCATCCCGACCAGGCAGGTCGCCAGCTTGGCTTGATGTCGTTTCATGCTAGAACCGGAAATAGATGAAAGGGTTATAGGTGCCGGCCGCCAAGCTGGAGGCGCAGAACAGGAGAACGGTGCTGGTGAGCACCAATTCAGCGGCGCCAGCCAGCCAGGGCCTTTGGCGAAGCGCGCCGATCAAGTCGAACCGCGCGCTGTCGTAGCGCCGGTCCGTCCGGCGCCAGGTGGCGAGAACAATGCCGACAACCAAAGCCGTGACGCTGACCTTGTCGAAATGGAGCGACCAGGGCATCGGTTCCGGTTCGATCTGGTTGCCAACGAACATGACGCGGATGTAATCGAGTGCGTGCGGGAGGTCCTTGGCGCGGAAGAATACCCAGCCCACCATCACGGCGATCAAGGTGTAGATTTGCGCCACGGTGCGCGGGATTTTTCCGAGGAAGGAAGCCATGCCGACGCGCTCGATGACCAGCAGCAGTCCGTGCCAGGCGCCCCAGACCACAAAGGTCCAGGCGGCGCCGTGCCACAGTCCGCACAGCAGGAAAACCACCGACAGGTTGACGTAGTTGCGCAGCGGCGTGGTGCGGTTGCCGCCGAGCGGAATGTAGAGGTAGTCGCGGAACCAGGACGACAAGCTCATGTGCCAGCGCCGCCAGAATTCCGTGATCGAGGTGGCGGAATACGGCTGGTTGAAGTTCGGCGGGTATTTGAAGCCGAGCATGTGGCCGATCCCGATCGCCATATTCGAGTAGCCGCCGAAGTCATACAAGATTTGAATCGAATAACAGGCGATGCCGGCCCAGGCCTGCGCCACGCCCAATTGCGACGGGGGAATGGCGAAAATGCGGTCGGCGGCGAGGGCGACGCTGTTTGCGATCAGCACTTTCTGGCCGAGGCCGATGACAAAGATTTTGAAGCCGAACCAGATCCGTTCATTGTCGAGCGGGCGGTCGGTGATTTGATCGGCGACGTCGTGGTAGCGCACGATGGGGCCGGCGATCAACTGGGGAAACATCGCCTTGTACATGGCGAAATTCCAGAAACTTTTCTGGGCATTGACGTCGCCGCGGTAGACGTCGATGACATAGGAGATGCCTTGGAATGTCAGGAAGGACACGCCCAGGGGCAGCACGATGGCGGGGAATTTACCGGCCAGGTCGAGGCGGAAAACGTCGCCGATGGTCGCGATAATAAAATTGAAGTACTTGTAGTACAGGAGGATGCCCAGGTTGGCGCAGATGCCCAGCACGAGCAGAAACTTGCGGTAACGCGCGCTGCGGCTGATCGCATAACCGACGCCATAATTGAGGATGGCCGAACAGATCAGCAGTGGCACAAAGGCCGGTTCGCCCCAGGCGTAAAAGAGCAAGCTCGCGACCAGCAACACCGTGTTCTTCCACGGCAAGAGGTAGTAGCAAAACAGGAAAATCGGGAAAAAATAGAATAAAAACGTAATTGAGCTAAATACCATGGGGCGGCGAGGTTATCCGACGTTAAGTTGCATGACGAACTACAACGCAGCATGGTAGGGGAAGAGCTCGCTTAGTGTCCAATCATTTATAGGGTCGAGCGGACACGGCAAAGAAGCCCTGCCGCCCACCCGGAAAGACAACCGGCGCCGATCACGCGCCGATCACGCGCTCGCGCTCGAGTTCACCGATGCGCGCCGCGTCCAGCCCCAGCACGCTCGCTAGCACCTCGCGGGTGTGCTGCCCCAGCAACGGCGGCGGCAGCCGATACTCGACCGGCGTGGCCGACAGGCGCATCGGGCTGGCCACCAGCGGCACCGTGCCCGCGCTCGGATGCGGCAATTCGATCCTCATGCCGCGCGCCTTCACCTGCGGATCGTCGAACACTTGCGCCAGATTGTTGATCGGCCCGCAAGGCACGCCGGCCTGCTCGAGCAGCGCGACCCATTCCTGGGTGGTGCGCATCACGGTCGCCTGGCGGATCAGCGGCACCAGCACGGCCCGGTTCGCGACCCGCGCGGCATTGCTCATAAAGCGCTCGTCCCGCGCCCACTCGGCGCGCCCGGCGACGACGGCGAACTTGGCGAACTGGCTGTCGTTGCCGACCGCCAGGATCATATCGCCGTCGGCGGTCGGGAAATCCTGATACGGCACGATGTTCGGATGCGCGTTGCCCATGCGCTTGGGCGCGACGCCGGTGGTGAGGAAATTCATGTTCTGGTTCGCCAGGCAGGACAACTGCACGTCGAGCAGCGCCAGGTCGATGTACTGGCCCTCGCCTTTGACGTCGCGGTGCGCCAGCGCGGCCAGGATCGAGGTGCTGGCATACAGCCCGGTCAGCACGTCGGTCAGCGCGACGCCGACCTTCATCGGCCCGGCGCCGTCGGCGCCGTCCTTGTGGCCGGTCAGGCTCATCAAGCCGCCCAGCCCCTGGATCAGGAAGTCGTAGCCGGCCCGCGCCGCGTACGGCCCATCCTGCCCGAAGCCCGTGATCGAGCAATAAATCAGGCCGGGATTG
>JACMLV010000581.1 GCA_014379395.1 Burkholderiaceae bacterium | reverse complement strand
TTTGCTGTGGCTGGTCACCGGCCAGCCACAGCTCGCGCCCCTGCCGCTGCGCGCGCCGCTGCACCCCGAGGCCAATTGCTACGGCCAGCTGCGGCGCGTGAACCGCACCGTGCGGCCGCCGCTGGAGCCGGCTGCCGTCGCCAAGCTCGGCCACGTGGTCTTCCAGACGGTGGACTTCGGCGGCATGGCGGCGTGGTATATGCGCCACCTCGGCCTGATCCCGACCGACGTCCAATACCTGGCCGACGGCTCGCCCAACCTGGCCTTCTTCCGGCTCGACCTGGGCGACGCGCCGGCCGACCACCACACGTTCGTGCTGGCCGGCGGAATCGAGGAGAAGTACGAGCACAGCGCCTACGAGGTGATCGACCTCGACGCGCTCGGCCAGGGCCAGAACGTGCTGCGCGCCAACGGCCACCGTCATCTGTGGGGCATCGGCCGCCACGTGCTGGGCAGCCAGTTGTTCGACTACTGGTGCGACCCGGACGGCATGGAATTCGAGCATTACACCGACGGCGACGTGTTCACCGCCGGCCATCCGACCCACTACGTGCCGCTCGAGCTGTCGAGCATCTGGGCCTGGGGCCACGACGTGCCGGCCTCGATGGGCGTGAAACGCGATCTCGGCACGCTGTTCAAGGTGCTGCGCCTGCTGCGCCAGGGCCGCCTGTCGCTGGCGCGGCTGCGCCTGCTCGGGCGCGCCATGTCCGCGCCGCGCCCCTGGCTCTGACCGCCTCAACCCAATTCAACTTATCCCTTAGGAGATTCATATGGCAGTCCAAGTCGTCCGTTACCTGCAGGACGGAACACCCGCATGGGGCGTCGTCCACGACCGCCGCGTCGCCCCCCTGCCCGGCCACTACGCCAGCACCGCCGATTTCGTCAACGAAGGCATCGACGCCGCTTGGGCCAGCACGCCGGCCCAGGCCAGCCTGAGCCTGGACGGGCTGGAGCTGCTGTCGCCGGTCACCGGCGACCGCCAGTTCGTCTGCCAGGGCACCAACTACGCCAGCCATGTGCGCGAGTCGGGCCTGGATCCCGACCACATTCCATTCAACACCCTGTTCAGCAAGGCGTCGTCGTGCCTGACCTCGGCCCACGCCGACGTGGTGCGGCCGGCCCACGTGCGCCTGCTCGACTACGAGGTCGAGCTCGGGCTGGTGATGCGGCGCGCGTTGACCGCGCCGACCGTGGTGAAGGCGGACCAGCTGCACGAGTGGCTGGCCGGCGTCACCATCGTCAACGACCTGTCGGCGCGCGACGTGCAGCTGCCGCAGGGCCAGTTCTACAAGGGCAAGAGCTACCGCGGCTTCGGCCCGGCCGGCCCCTTCCTGCTGCTGCTCAGCGCGGCCGAGTGGCGCCGCTGGCCGGAGTTGCGCCTGCGCCTGCAGGTCAACGGCCAGCCGCGCCAGGACGCCTACGGCGGCGAGATGATCTTCAAGCCGCACCAGACGCTGACCGAACTGTCGGCCCTGCACGACATGCAGCCGGGCGACCTGATCGCCACCGGCACCCCGGCCGGCTGCGCCGCGCGCGCGCCGGGCAAGCTGGTCATGTGGATCATGCGCCACCTGCTGTCGGACGCCGGCAAGTGGCGCCTGTTCATCGGCAAGGGCCAGAACAACCCGGCCTATCTGCGGCCGGGCGACGTGGTGACGGCCTCGATCCGCACCGACGACGGCGAGCTCGACCTGGGCGAGCAGCGCAACCGGATCGTCGCGCCATGAGCGGCACCTGCGTGGCGGCCGTCATCGACCGTTTCGGCGCGGCCGAACAGCTGCAGTTGCGCGGACTGCCCCTGCCGCGTCCCGGCCGCGGCCAGATCCTGGTGCGGGTCGAGGCGGCCTCGGTCAATCCGATCGACGTGCGGCGCCGCGCCGGCTACGGGCGCGGCCTGCTGTCGCTGATGGGCGCGGCACGCCTGCCGCTGGTGCTGGGCAACGACTTCGCCGGCACCGTCTGCGCGGTCGGCTCCGGCGTGACCGAGTGGCGCGAAGGCGACCCGGTGTTCGGCGCCAAGCCGCCCGACAGCCG
>JACMLV010000580.1 GCA_014379395.1 Burkholderiaceae bacterium | reverse complement strand
TCCACGATGTCGGACTTGGTCGCCAATTCGGCCTGATGCGCGTCGAGCGCCTCGGCCAGCGCGCCGGCCCCCGCTTCGGCCTGCTCGGGGGAGAAGCCGGCGTGCTTGAGTCGGTTGGCGTATTTCAGAGTGTCGAATGCGATCGGATTCAAGGCGATCCCCTAATCGACCAGGACGGCGGCGCCGCCCGGCTGCGGCTGTCGCGTACGGCCACAAGATGATCGATTTTACCCTCGTCCGCCCGGCAGCGCGCCACGCTTTGTAGCGCTGCGAGCGGTAGATCGTTGAGCGTGCCGTAGCGGCCGGCAATCCGTTCTGGATGGCTTGAAGCTGGCACCTGAACGCGTCATTTTTCAGCGCCTTGAGGCGCGCGGCAGCACACTAGCGAGCCGGGCTGTAAAATGTCCGGTTCGCGGACGCGCGCCCACGGCGCCGCCCCCAGCAAGATCCAGGCATAAGAGGCTTTCAAATCGACCCGATACTCATCTCCATTTTGCTCGCGACCACCATCGCGGGCGTGTTCAGCATTACCGCGGCGGCGATTTTTTCGTTCGCGCTGCTCTCGAAGATGGTCGAGCGGATGGTCAGCCTGTCGGTCGGCATCATGTTGTCGACTTCGTTGCTGCACGCCTTGCCGGAGGCGTTCGAGTCGGACGCCTCGGCGCGCAGCCTGTTCGCCACCCTGCTGGCTGGCTTGCTGGCGTTTTTTATGCTGGAAAAATTCGCCGTGCTGCGCCACTCGCATCACCACGAGGGCGACGGCCACCACCACGCGCACGGCCACGACAAGCACGAGGCCGGCAAGTCGGGCTGGATGATCCTCGTTGGCGACGGCCTGCACAACTTCACCGACGGCATCCTGATCGCGGCGGCCTTCCTGGCCGACCCGAAGCTCGGCCTGGTCACCGGCCTGGCCATCGTCGCCCATGAAATACCGCAGGAGATCGGCGACTTCATCGTGCTGCTCAACGCCGGCTTTTCGCGCACCCGCGCCTATGTCTTCAACTTGCTGTGCAGCTTGATGGCGGTGCTGGGCGGCCTGCTCGGCTACTTCACGCTGGACCGGGCCAGCAACCTGATCCCGTATGTGCTGGTGTTCGCCTCGTCGGGCTTCATCTACATCGCGGTGAGCGACCTGATGCCGCAGATGCAGCGCCGCGCCACCGTGCGCGAAACCATTCCGCAGTTGCTGCTGATCGCGCTCGGGGTCGGCATCGTCGTGTTCCTGACCGGCGCCCATCACGACTAAGACGCGGCGCAGGCCCGAGAAGGTTATTTAGTCAGGATGAAGACGGCATTGTGAAACGGCGAGTCCTGCTCGCCGCCGACGATGACCAGCGTTGTGCAAACACACAGCACGATGGTGGCGGCCGCGACGGTCAGCATTTGCAACGGTGAATCTTTGGGTGCGTGGAACATGGCACACTCCTGTGAAAGTCGGGCATTCGTCGGGCGCCTGATCCTGGCCGCATTGCGGTGGGCCGATATCAGGCGCGATGAACGATTCTCCACTTTCCGCTTTGCCATTTCCGTGCGTTGGCGCACGTTCAACCAGCGATGTCATGCCCCGTCACCAAGCCAGCGCGCGGCGCAGTGCGCCAGGACTGTCCCCGGTGGCCGCGCGCGCCGGGAGTCGACAGCCGCGTTCGCCGCTTGCCGGCCGGCCAGCGCGAGCCAAGCTCGATTGCGCTTTGCAAGGGGGAACCCGGCGGCTTGGCTTGCGTCGAGTTCCCGTTTTTCTTGCTTATTCCGCGCCGCGCGCCACCGGCCGCGCCGGGTCGGCGCACCATTCGCTCCACGAGCCCGGATACAGCGCCGCGCCGTGCAGGCCGGCCAGTTCCAGCGCCAACAGGTTGTGGCAGGCCGTCACGCCCGAGCCGCATTGCATCACGCTCGATTCGGCCGAATCGAGCAGCGGCGTCCATTCCCGCTTGAGCTCGGGGCCGCTCTTGAAGCGGCCGTCGGCTTGCAGATTGTCCTTGAAGAAGCGATTCCGGGCGCCGGGGATGTGGCCGCCGACCGGGTCCAGCGTCTCGTTTTCGCCGCGATAGCGGTCCGGCGAACGCGCGTCGACCACCGTCTTTTGCAAGTCGTGCAGGTTGAGCAGCAGCTCGGCCGCCGTGACGGTGCGGGTCAGGGTCGGCTTTTCGACGATGTCGCCGCGCGGGTTGGCCGCCACCGGCGTCACCAGCGGCAGGCCCTGCGCCTGCCAAGTGGCCAGTCCGCCGTCCAACACCGCCACGGCCGGGTGGCCGATCCAGCGCAGCAGCCACCACAGGCGCGCGGCGAACATGCCGCCGTGGGCGTCGTAGGCGACCACTTGCGAGCGCTCGTTGACGCCCAGGCGGCGCAGCGTTTCGATCAGCGCGTGGCGCTCCGGCAACGGGTGGCGGCCGCGGAAAATGCCGTCCGGGCCGCTCTTCGGGCCGGACAGGTCGAGGTCGAGGTGGGCGAACCGGGCGTTCTGGATGTGGCCGGCGGCATAGGCGTCGCGCCCGGCGTCCGAGTTGGCCAGGTCGTGGCGGCAGTCGACGATGACCCAGTTGGGATCGGTCAGGTGCTGCGCCAGTTCGGCGGCGGCGATCAGGGTGGTGTGCATGGGCCAGGCTCCTCAGGCTTCGGTGGCGATGGGATCGATGGCGGCCACAGCCGGGCCGCGCGCGTTGTTGCGATTATTGTAGAACGTCGCGGCGCTGCCGGAAACGAGAATCACGCCGATGCCGGCCCAGCTGTGCCAATCGAACACGTCGCCGAAGATGAGCACGCCCCACACGCTGGAGAAGACGATGCCGGTGTATTGCAGGTTGGCCACCACCAGCGTCTTGCCGAGGCGGTAGGCGCGCGTCATCGCCATCTGCGCGACGGTGGCGCATACGCCCACGCCGAGCAGCAGCATCACGCCGTACAGGCTGTCGGGCCGGTGCCAGACCACCGGGCCGGCGCCGGCGGCCGCGATGTTGCCGATCACGCCGGCCAGCAGGTTGACGCAGGAGAAATAGAACACCACCCGGTCCTCCGGTTCGCCCAGCATGCCGAGCTTGCGCACCTGTAGATAAGCCAGCGCCGACAGCATGCCGGAGAACAGGGCGGTGAGGGCGGCGCCGGCCTGGCGCGATTCGAACGCCGGCTGCAACAGCAGCGTGACGCCGACGAAGCTGGCGCCGATGGCGGCCACCAGGGGCCACTCGAAGTGGCGCGTGCGGCGCCAGCAGTTGGCGCCGAACATGATGACGGCGATCCAGATCGGCGCGGTGTAGTTGAGGGTGACGGCGGTCGCCAGCGGCAGGATGGCGATGGCGTAGAACCAGAGCCAGAGCGCGACCACGCCGACCACGCCGCGCCACAGGTGCTGGCCCGGCAGGCGGGTGCGCAAGCTGCCGCCGTGCCAGCGCAGCATGGCGTACATGATGAGCACGCCGAGCATGCCGCGGTACATCACGATTTCGGACGTCGAAAACAGTCCCGAGGCCAGCTTCACGCACACGCCCATGATGGCGAACATGAAGCTGGCGAACAACATCCACAGCGAGTGCATTGATTTTTCCGATTGAATGGCGGCGGGCAGATCTTGCCCGCCGTTTGCGGCGGTTTTTACAGCGCGATCTTGCCGCGATACCACTCGTGGAAATGCTGCATGCCATCTTCCATCGGCGTCTGGTAGGGGCCGATTTCGCTGGTCCCGCGCTCCATCAGGGCGCGCCGGCCGGCGTCCATGCGCTGGCCGATCTCGTCGTCCTCGATGCAGGTTTCCATGTAGGCGGCGCGCTCGGCCTCGATGAATTCGCGCTCGAACAGCACGATTTCCTCGGGATAGTAGAACTCGACGACGTTGCGTGTCTTCTGCGGGCCGTCCGGCCACAGGGTCGAGACGATCAGCACGTGCGGATACCACTCGACCATGATGTTCGGATACAGCGTGAGCCAGATCGCGCCGTATTTGGGGGCGTCGCCGCCGCGGTACTTGAGCACCTGCTCCTGCCAGCGCTTATAAATCGGCGAACCGGACTTTTGCAAGCCGGCATGCACGCCGACCGTCTGCACGCTGTAGTCGGCGCCGAATTCCCAGCGCAGGTCGTTGCAGCTGACGAAGCTGCCCAGGCCCGGGTGGAACGGCTCGACGTGGTAGTCCTCCAGATAGACCTCGATGAAGGTCTTCCAGTTGTACTCGCACGGATGGACTTCGACGTGGTCGAGCATGTAGCCGGTGAAGTCGAGGTCCTTCGTCACCGACAGCGTTTTGAGCTTGTCGATCACGTTGTAGCCGTTTTGCTCGAACAGCAGGCCGTTCCAGTTTTGCAACGGCGTCTTCGACAGGTTCAGGCAGGGCGTCTCGTGGAAGTGCGGCGCGCCGATCAACTGGCCTTCCAGGTCGTAGGTCCAGCGGTGCAGCGGGCAGACGATGTTGGTGCCGTTGCCGCGGCCGTTGACCATGATGGCCTGGCGGTGGCGGCACACGTTGGACATCACCTCGATGCCTTTTTCGTTGCGCACCAGCATGCGTCCCTCGTGCTCGGAGGCCAGGGTCGCGAAATCGCCCACGTTGGGCACCATCAGCTCGTGCCCGATGTAGCGCGGGCCGGCTTGAAACAATTCCTGCATTTCGCGCTTGAGCAGCGCTTCGTCAAAATAGACGTGGACTGGAAACTGCGGGTTCAACCGCGCCAGCTTGGCATGAGTCGCCAGATCGGACATCCCAACCCCCCTTTAAATATGTACGCGCGTCAGAGAGAGAAAGAATCCGCAAAGACCTGAATTCAGTTATCGGAAACGGTATTTTTGGACAGAACCGGAGATTATACCTTTGGATCGCGGCGCCGGCCCGATAAAACGGGCTCGACCGTGCTTTCCGGTTGCGTCCGCTCGTCAAACTGTTGGTGGCGGCGCGAAATGGAGGACGTTTGCGATAAAATCCAGCCTGATTTTCGCGCCTGCCGGTCCGCTGTGTGACTGGCGCGGCGCGCTTTAGTTTTCACTGTTGCCAGCGATTGCTCTAAAATGACGCTCTGCGTTGGCCGGGCTCCCTTGCGGGCCGCATGCGCCTAGTGAGACCTTACCGAGTGCTTATGTCAAAGAAATTAATCCCCGTAACCGGCGTGCCGGCCTCGTTCGAAGAGGCGATGGCCGAACTGGCCCAACTGGTGAGCCAGATGGAGGCCGGCCAGTTGCCGCTCGAAGCGTCGGTGGCGGCCTACAGCCGCGGTTCGGAACTGGTCAAGTATTGCGCCGCCCAGCTCGACAAGGTCGAGGCCCAGGTGCAGGTGCTCGAAGGCGACATGCTCAAGCCCTTCTCGGACAGCGACGCGCAGGAGGCGGCCCAATGACGGCGGCGGCGCGGTTCGACGACTGGATGAAGACGGTCCAGGCCGGGGTCGAGGAGGACCTGGGCGGCTACCTGCCGCCGGAATCGGCGCTGCCGCACAAGCTGCACGCGGCGATGCGCTACGCGCTCTTGGGCGGCGGCAAGCGGGTGCGCCCCTTGCTCGTCTACGCGGCCGGCGCCCT
>JACMLV010000579.1 GCA_014379395.1 Burkholderiaceae bacterium | reverse complement strand
GGGTCGCTCGTCCTGGCGCCCGCGGCCGGCGCTTTTGCCAGCCGGGCGGGCGCCGCGCGCGGGCCGATTGGCCTTGCTTAAACATATGATGGCGGGGATAATTAACGACGTTTATTTGTTTAATCTTGGAGATTCGATGTCCCTGCCGCAAACCGTTACTATCAATAACACCGCTTACACGACCGCGGACCTGTCCGACGTCGCGCGCGCTCAGTTGCTCAATATTCAAATCGTCGATGGTGAAATCGCCCGCCTGCAGCAATCGGTCTCCATTTCCCAAGCCGCCCGCCAGACCTATGTCGCGACCTTGATGCAGGCGCTGCCAACCGGCGCGAAGGCCAAGCCAGCGGCCAAGGCGGCCGAAAAGACGGCCAAGCCGCGCGCCAAGAAGAACTGATCATCATGTAGGCCGCGCCGGCCATGCCGGCTGCGGGAAATCCCCCTCCCGCGCCGGTGGCACCGACGCCTTCCGCGCTCGTCAACCTGGTTCCGCTTCTCCCGGGCAAATTCATCGGCGTTCTTCGCGAGTGACATATATGGCGAGTGATATATATCGCTTCGCGCGCGTTCAACCTATGGTCAAAAGGAATTCTCATGCCAAATTTTCAAGTCATTAACAAGACTGCCCACGCCACCCGCCGCTGGCTGCGTAACGCCAATTACAGCTTCACGGCGAACGAAAGAATGGCCGCGCTGGTCGCCGCCGAGTTGCCCAAGGCGATGATGGGGATGCCGATCGGCTTCGTCGCGCAAGGGGAGGGCTTCGTGCCGGTGGTCTTGCTCAGCCTGATCGAGGAGCGCAATCTGTTCGTTGCGCAAGACGGCCGCTGGCTCGGCACTTATGTGCCGGCCGCCTATCGCGCGCACCCGTTCCGCCTGGCCCGCACGCCCGAAGGAAAGGACGTGCTGTGCATCGACGAGGGCAGCATCGCGCCGGAAGGCGGCGCGGACGGCCAACCCTTCTTCGACGACGACGGCGAGCCGGCCAAGACGGTGCTCGAGGTGCTCGACTTGCTGACCAAGACCGAGCAGAACCGGGTCGCGACCGAAGCGGCCTGCGCGCTGCTGCAGCGGCACGGATTGTTGCAGCCGTGGCCGGTGAGCGTGCAAACCGAAGCGGGCGCGCGCCAGATCGGCGGCTTGTTCCAGGTAAACGAGGAGGCCCTGAACGCGGTGCCGGCCGAGGCGCTGGCCGAGCTGCGCTCCGGCGGCGCCTTGATGATCGCCTATAGCCAGATGCTGTCGATGCAACATCTGCAAAAGCTCGGCGCGCTCGCCGAGGGCCACGCCAAGGTGGCCGCGCAAGCCAAGGCCGCCCAGGAAAGGCTGGCGCCGGCGCGCGAGCTCGATCTGGAGTTCCTCAACAACGGCGGCACCATCAGCTTCGGCAACCTGGGCTGAGCGCGCGCTTCCATGCGTATCCTGTTCATCCACCAGAACTTCCCCGGCCAGTTCAAGCGCTTGGCGCCGGCCCTCGCGGCCGCAGTGCCCGCATGAGCGCCCTGCAGCGCATCACCACGGAATATGTCGGCGTCGAGGACCGCATCCGCCTGTCCGGCAGGGACGACGCGGACGACGCGGGCGACGGGCGGACGGTGGTGATCTGGATCACGCAGCGCCTGCTCCAGCGCCTGCTGCCCGTGCTGGTTGAATGGCTCGAACGGCAGGACGGCGCCACCTTGCGCGCCGACATCGCGCGCAGCTTCGCCCAGCAGGCCGCGCGCGCCGAACTGGCGCCGC
>JACMLV010000578.1 GCA_014379395.1 Burkholderiaceae bacterium | reverse complement strand
GCATTTGTTGGCCAGCAGCGCGTCGAAGATCTGCATCAGGCTGGCCCAGTTCTTGTATTCCTCGCCGTCCGGAAGGACGATCTCGATCACCTCCTTGCCGGCCGCGTCGAGCGGCGCGCGCAGCGCCGCCAGGTACAGCGGCGCGACGGTGGTGTTGGTGACGATGGCGACCTTGCCGCCGGCGACGTGGCGCAGCAGCAGCGGGTCCTGGCCCAGCAGGCTCGGGCCGATCGCGACCGGGTAGCTGCGCTCGCCCAGGTCGACATTCAATAACAATTTGGAGGATTCACTCATCGAAGGCTTTGCGGATGCGGCGCAGCCCGGCTTGGCCTGCAGTTGCGCCAGGATGGTCTGGACCATCGATTGTACGTTAGGGCGCCCGGTTTCGATCACCAGGTCGGCCACCTCAAGGTAATACGGCTCGCGCTGCTCGGCCATTTTCTCGAGCAGCTGGCTCGGGTCGGCCGTCTGCAACAGCGGACGGTTCTTGTCGTGGCTGGTGCGCGCGATGATGCTGGCGACGTTGGCGCGCAGGTAGATCACGGTGCCGCGCTCCTTCAGGAAGGCGCGGCTGTGCGCGTCGAGGATGGCGCCGCCGCCGGTCGCCAGCACGATGCCCGGCTGCGCCGTCAGGTCGCCGATCACCTCGGCCTCGCGCTGGCGGAAGCTGGCCTCGCCCTCGATCTCGAAGATCCACGGGATGGTGGCCCCAGTGCGGCTCTCGATCTCATGGTCCGAGTCGACGAAGCGCAGGCCCAGCCGGCGCGCCAGGATGCGGCCGATGGTGGTCTTGCCCGAGCCCATCAGGCCGACGAGGAAAATATTACTTTTCATAAAAATGGCTGAAAGAAAACTTCCAGCCATTATAGAGTAGCCCCGCTCTTATTTGGCGCGGAATGTAATCGTCGCCGTCTGGGTGCTCATGGCTCCGTGCGGCGTCGTGAGCACGATGATGACACTGCCCGTTACCGTTCTGGCACCATCGGCCACGCACGCCGTCGCCCCGCCGGGCAAGAGATCGATCTGATGGGTGGTTCCGCCGGTGAGCGAGAAATTATAAAGGACGGTGTCTTGTCCCAGCGTGGCGGAGGCGTTTTTCGGCGAAATCACCGTCAGCTTCGATTCCTCCGGCATCGCATTGCCGTTGATATCGGTGAGATTGAACAAGATGGTCTGCGGATCGCAATTCGTCCCCGCGTCGACGTTGAAGTCGCCCGTGAATCGCGCCTGCGAGCCGCTCATGAGAATGCGGATCGGGACTTGTTTGATGGCGCCGTCGACCGTGACCGACGCCACGACCGTGGCGATGCCGCCGGCCGGCCGTGGATTTTGACCAACCAGTTTCACGCTGCACACGCCATCGACGGTTTGGCACATGGCGCTGTTATTGAGGCCGGTGATCGCGCCGCCGTCCGTCGTAAACGTCACCACCGTGCCATTCGTGACCTGCCCGCCCTGCTTGTCGGTCAGGCGCGCCATGATGTTCGATTCACGGCCATCGACGTTCAACGCCTCCAGGTAGAACCTGTCGGTGGAAAGCGAAACGCCGCTTACGCTGGTGGTGTCGTTGGTCACCGAGATCTGGTCCGAGGTCGCGCTGATGCCGGTCGTGGCGCCGGCGGCGTCGAGCACAGTGACCTTCACCGCGGCCACCGTGACGGTGGTGCCGGAATTGACGATCGCCGTCACTTCCCCGCCCTGGCCGGTGACGCCACTGGCGTTGGAAAACGTCAGGTCGGCGTTGGTCGGCTGAAATTCGAACCGCACCTTCTGGTTGGCAATCGGCTGGCCGTTGCCGGTCACCTTGAACGTCACCTGGGCGGTCTGGCTGCGGCCGGCGCCCACGGTGCCTTTGATCAGAATCGAGCGGTCGGCGGGAAGATACGAAACGAGCTCGATGGCCGTTGGACTCGCTTGCGCCGCCACCCCGACCTTCACATTGGTGCTTCCGGTGAGCGTCGTGGACGCCGCCGCGCTCCCCACCACCGACACCGCCGTCAGCGTGGTCGCCCCGGCCGCGGCCTGGTTGGCGGCCGCCACCGTGGCAACCGCCACGCCGTTGGCGTCGGTGATGTCGGAACCCGGGCTCACGCCGACCAGGGTCGCGTCGCCCGAGGAGAATTTGACGACCGCGCCGGCGATCGGGGCGCCGGCCTTGTCGACCACCTTGGCCCGCAGCGTCAGCGTGGCCGCGCCGCTCACCAGGTTGGCCGCGGTGCCGTTCTGATTTTCCAGCGTCAGCATGATCTGGCCCCCGCTCACGGCCGCCGCGCTGGTGCCGCCGCCGGTGGAACCCGGATTGCCGCCGCCGCAGGCGCTGAGCAAAGCCGCCCCGGCGAGCAGGGCCAGCGGAGCGGCCAGTTTTCCCATCAAACGATTAAGTGCCATTTTCATCGAATTATCCTGTTATGCGAGCTTGAAAGAGTCTGTGATTAATGCGCCGGCGAGCGTTCGGCGACGATTTTAGGGGTGATGAACACCAGCAGTTCGGTCTTGTCCTTGGTGCGGCCGGTGCTGCGGAACAAATAGCCGAGCACCGGAATGTCGCCCAGCAGCGGAACCTTGGTCACCGAGTCGCGCTCGGACTGCTGATAGATGCCGCCCAGCACCACCGTGCCGCCGTTCTCGACCATCACCTGGGTCTTGACGTGCTTGGTGTCGATGGCGAAGCCGGCCCGCGTTTCCTGGCCGACGCTGTCCTTGTTGACGTCCACCTCCAGCACCACGTTGCCGTCCGGCGTGATCTGCGGCGTCACCTCGAGGCGCAAATTGGCCTTCTTGAAGGTGATCGATGTCGCGCCGCTGCTGGTGGCGACCTGGTACGGCAGCTCGATGCCCTGCTCGATCAGGGCGATCACCTTGTCGGCCGTCACCACCCGCGGGCTGGAGATGATCTTGCCCTTGCCGTCCGCCTCCAGCGCCGACAGCTCCAGGTTCAGGAAGCGGTTCGAGGCGGCCGAGAACAGGCTCACCGCCAGGCTGCCCGGCGAGCTGCCGTTGATGCTGGCCGCCGGCAGGCTGACGAACTGGGTGTTGGGCGAATACGAGCCGGGCGTGATGACGGCCTGGCCGGTGACCTCGCCCACGCCCTGGTAGTTGCCGCCGAGCGTGGCGCGCACCGTGGAGTTGCCGATGCCGACGCCGGCGTCGCCGCCGCGGATGGCGCGCAGGTCCGAAAAGCCGAGCTTGGCGCCCAGGTTGCGGCTGAAGGCGTCGCTCGCCTCGACGATGCGCGCCTCGATCAGCACTTGCCGGGTGGCGATGTCGGTCTTTTGGATCAGCTTGCGGATGTCGTCGAGCTTGGACGCCACGTCGGTCACGAACAGCTGGTTGGTGCGCGGTTCGATGATGGCGCTGCCGCGCTTGGACAGGATGCGGTTCTTGGCGTCGCCGGCGCCGCCCGCGCCGCCGGCGTCGAGCCCGAACACGGTGCGAAACGCGTCGGCCTTCTGGTAGTTGAGCTGGAAGATCTCCGAGCGCAGCGGCTCGAGGTCGGCGATCTGGGCGCGCTGCTCGAGTTCGAGCTTCTCCTTGGTCAGCAATTCCTCGCGCGGCGCGATCCACAGCACGCTGCCGTTCTTGCGCATGTCGAGCCCCTTGGCCTGCAGCATCACGTCGAGCGCCTGATCCCACGGCACCTCCTTCAGGCGCAAGGTCAGATTGCCGCTGACGCTGTCGCTGGTGATGATGTTCAGGCCGGAGATGTCGGCGATCGCCTGCAAGGCGGCGCGCACTTCGACGTTTTGAAAATTGAACGACAGCTTTTCGCCGCGATAGCCCTGGCTGCCCTGGGCCAGCTTGTTCGGATCCTCCTTGATCGGCTTGACGTCGATCACCAGCTGGGTGTCGCTCTGGTAGACGCTCTGCTCCCACAAGCCCTGGGCCTCGATGGTCATGCGCGTGTGCTCGCCCTGCGGCACGGTGGTCACGCGCGCGACCGGGGTGCCGAAGTCGCTCACGTCGAGGCGCCGGCGCAGCGTCTCGGGCAGGCCGGTGTTGAGGAAGTCGACCAACACGCTGGCGCCCTGGCGCCGCACGTCGACGGCGACCTGGCTGTTGGGCAGGTCGACCACGATGCGCCCTTCGCCGTTGGCGCCGCGCTTGAAGTCCAGATCGCGCAGCAACTGGCGCCCGGCCGGCTTGGCGGCCACCGGCTGCGGCACCGGGATGCCGGCCGCGTTGACCGGGGTGGCGACGCCGCCCGAGCCCTCGATCGTGACGACGACGGCGTTGCCGTCGATCGCGGTGGCGTAGTTGAGCGGGCGCTTCAGGTTGAACACCAGGCGCGAACGCGCGCCGGCCTGCACCACGTTGACGCTGCGCAAGTCGCCCAGGTTCATCTCCAGCACGTTCTTGCCGGTGGCGTTGACGGTGGCGCCGAAGTCGAGCGCGATGCGCGCCGGACTGGTGATGGAAAAACCGATCGGCGACTTGGCCGGCGGCCTTTTCAGCGTGACCTTGACGATCACGTTCGAGCCGATCTGGTTGGCGCTGATGGCCTCGATGGCGTTGGCGTCCGCGGCGGCGGCGGCGGCGGCGGCGTACTTGCGATTGTTGAAATGGAAGCCGCCCAGTCGCCCTTCATCAAGCAGGAACGCGACGATTTGTTCGATGTTGACGCCCTGCGCGTGGTGGCCGAGATCGACCAGCACCTGCGCCTGCGGGCCGAGCTTGAGGCAGAACGCATATGACGTACCCCAATCCGGCAG
>JACMLV010000577.1 GCA_014379395.1 Burkholderiaceae bacterium | reverse complement strand
GGAAACTCACTCCCACTCGATCGTCGCCGGCGGCTTGCCGGAGATGTCGTAGACCACCCGGTTGATGCCGCGCACCTCGTTGATGATGCGGTTCGACACCTTGCCCAGCAGGCTGTGCGGCAGATGCGCCCAGTGCGCCGTCATGAAGTCCTGGGTTTGCACCGCGCGCAGCGCCACCACGTATTCATAGGTGCGCCCGTCCCCCATCACGCCGACCGACTTGACCGGCAGGAACACGGCGAAGGCCTGGCTGGTGCCGTCGTACCAGTTCTGCGGCGCCTGGTCGGGGTCGAGCCCCTCGCCGCCGACGAACTCGAACGGCGCGGCGCGCAACTCCTCGATGAAGATGGCGTCGGCGCGGCGCAGCAGGTCGGCGTATTCCTTCTTCACTTCGCCGAGGATGCGCACGCCCAGGCCCGGGCCCGGGAACGGATGGCGGTACACCATCTCGTGCGGCAGGCCGAGCGCGACGCCGAGCTTGCGCACCTCGTCCTTGAACAGCTCGCGCAGCGGCTCGAGCAGTTTCAGCTTCATGGTGTCGGGCAGGCCGCCGACGTTGTGGTGGCTCTTGATGGTCTGCCCCTTCTTGCCCTTGCCGGCCGATTCGATCACGTCCGGGTAAATCGTGCCCTGGGCCAGCCATTTGGCATTGACCAGCTTGCCCGATTCGACCTGGAACACTTCGACGAATTCGCGCCCGATGATCTTGCGCTTCTGCTCGGGATCGGTGACCCCGGCCAGGTGGCCCATGAACTGGGCCTCGGCGTCGACGCGGATCACCTTGACGCCCAGGTTCTTGGCGAACATGTCCATCACCATCTGGCCTTCGTCCAGGCGCAACAGGCCGTGGTCGACGAACACGCAGGTCAGCTGGTCGCCGATGGCGCGGTGGATCAGCGCCGCCGCCACGCTCGAATCGACCCCGCCCGACAGGCCGAGGATGACTTCGTCGCCGCCGACCTGGGCGCGGATCTTCTCGACCGCCTCGCTGATGTAGTCGGGCATGTTCCAGTCCGACTTGCAGCCGCAGATCTCGTGCACGAAGCGGCCCAGGATGGCCTTGCCCTGCACGGTGTGCGTCACTTCCGGGTGGAATTGCACCGCGTAGAAGCGGCGCGCCTCGTCGGCCATCGCCGCGATCGGGCAGCTCGGGGTGTTGCCCATCAGCTCGAAGCCGGGCGGCATCTCCAGGACCTTGTCGCCGTGGCTCATCCAGACTTTCAACATGCCGTGGCCCTCGTCGGTGACGAAGTCGGCGATGCCGTCGAGCAGCTTGGTGTGGCTGCGCGCGCGCACCTCGGCGTAGCCGAATTCGCGCACCAGGCCGTTTTCCACCTTGCCGCCCAGCTGGGCCGCCATGGTTTGCATGCCGTAGCAGATGCCCAGCACCGGCACGCCCAGTTCGAACACCGCCTGCGGCGCGCGCGGGGCGTCGCCTTCCAGGGTCGAGCTGTGGCTGCCCGACAGGATCACGCCGGAGGCGCCGTAGTTGCGCACGAACTCGTCGCTGACGTCGTACGGAAAGACTTCGGAGAACACGCCGCTGTCGCGCACGCGGCGCGCGATCAGCTGGGTCACTTGGGAGCCGAAATCGATGATGAGGATTTTAGAGTGCATGGGATCGGTCATTTCTAATGAGAACGTCAGGCGCTGGCGCTGCCGGCACCGCGAGCGGCGGCCACCCGTGTGGCCTCCGGATATGACGCCGCCGGCGCCGCGATCAACGCGGGGCCGGCGGCGCGTGCCCCGCTCTTACTCGGAGCGGTAGTTCGGCGCTTCCTTGGTGATTTGCACGTCGTGCACGTGCGATTCGCGCATGCCGGCCGAGGTGATCTCGACGAATTCGGCCTTCTCGCGCAACTCGTCGATGCTCGCGCATCCGCAGTAGCCCATCGACTGGCGCACGCCGCCGACCAGTTGGTAGATGATGGCCAGCACGCTGCCCTTGTAGGCGACGCGCCCTTCGATGCCTTCGGGCACGAACTTGTCGGCCTTCATGGTCGCGTCCTGGAAATAGCGGTCGGCCGAGCCGTCCGTCATCGCGCCCAGGCTGCCCATGCCGCGGTAGGATTTGTAGCTGCGGCCCTGATACAGGATCACTTCGCCCGGCGCCTCTTCGGTGCCGGCGAACATGCTGCCCATCATGACGGCCGAGGCGCCGGCGGCCAGCGCCTTCGAGATGTCGCCCGAGAAGCGGATGCCGCCGTCGGCGATGCACGGCACGCCGGTGCCCTCGAGGGCCTCGGCCACGTTCGAGATCGCGGTGATCTGCGGCACGCCGACGCCGGCCACGATGCGGGTGGTGCAGATCGAGCCGGGACCGATGCCGACCTTGACCGCGTCGGCGCCGTATTCGACCAGCGCGCGCGCGGCGGCGGCGGTGGCGATGTTGCCGCCGATGACGTCCACTTGCGGGAAGCGCGTCTTGATCCACTTGACGCGGTCGAGGATGCCCTGCGAGTGGCCGTGCGCGGTGTCGACGACGAGCACGTCGACGCCGGCGGCGACCAGCAATTCGATCCGCTCCTCGTCCTTGGCGCTGACGCCGACGGCGGCGCCAACCAGGAGCTTGCCCTGCGCGTCCTTGGACGCGTGCGGATGCTCGGTCGACTTCTGGATGTCCTTCACGGTGATCAGACCGCGCAATTCGAACGCGTCGTTGACCACCAGCACGCGCTCCAGGCGGTGCTTGTTCATCAGGCGCTTGGCCTCGGCCAGATCGGCGCCCTCTTCGCCTTCCTTGACGAACACCAGCTTTTCGCGCGGCGTCATCTTGGCGCGCGCCTCGGCGCCCAGTTCGTTTTCAAAGCGCAGGTCGCGGTTGGTGATGATGCCGACCACTTCCTTGCCCTGCACCACAGGGAAACCGCTGATGCCGTGCTGAACGGTCAACGCGATGACGTCGCGGATCTTCATGTCCGGCGGAATCGTGATCGGGTCGCGCAGCACGCCGGCCTCGAAGCGCTTGACGCGCGCCACTTCGCGCGCCTGTTCCTTCGGCTTCAGATTTTTGTGGATGATGCCGATGCCCCCCTCCTGCGCCATGGCGATCGCCAGGCGGGCCTCGGTCACGGTGTCCATCGCGGCCGACAGCAGCGGGATGTTGAGCGTGATATTGCGCGTCAAACGCGTTTTGAGGGACGTATCGGCGGGCAGGACGTTGGAGTAGGCTGGAACGAGCAGCACGTCATCGAATGTGAGTGCTTTTTGAAGTAGACGCATAGCATTTCCTATTGGCGCAAAAGTGAATTATACAGAAGAACATCGGTTTAGTCCCTTGTATCTGGGCATAATTGCCGGATTCGGCCCGCCGCAATTGACTTCTCCTTGGAAACATGGCGCAATCTGACACGATGACTCACCCGGAAAGCACGCCATGAAGCGCAACCATAAAACACCCTGGGCCGGCCGGATCGCCGGCCTCGCCCTGCTCGCCTGCGCCGCCGCGGCGCACGCGCAATACGTCTGGATCGACGACAAGGGGCTCAAGCATTTTTCGGACCGTCCGCCGCCGCCGTCGGTGCCGATCAAGCGCATCCTGAAGGCGCCCAACCTGACGTTGATGATCGACAGCCCGGGGGCGGCCGCCGCCGAGGCGGCGCCGACCACGGCCGAGCGCAACGCCGACTTCAACAAGCGCAAGGGCGAGCAAGCCGAACAAGCGCGCAAGGCCGGCGAGGAAGCGCAGCGCCAGCGCGATCTGGCCGCCAATTGCGAGGCCAACCGCAAGCACAAGGCGCAGCTCGAATCGGGCGCGCGCATCTCCACCTTCGAAGCGAACGGCGAACAGGGATTTTTGAGCGATGAGGCGCGCGCCCGCCAACTGGCGGCGGCGCAGCGCGCGCTGAGCGCCTGCAAGTAACCGGCAAGGCCGCGCGCCGGAATTAACCCTTGTGTTCGGCGCGCCGGCGGCGCGTCTCCTTCGGGTCGGCCTGCAAGGGCCGGTAGACTTCGACCCGGTCGTGCTCGCGCAGCGGCGTCGCCAGCGGCGCCTTCTTGGCGTAGATGCCGGTGGCGGCGCCGGCCAGGTCGAGCCCCGGCACCTCCTCCAACAATCCGCTTTGCCGCACGGCCTGCTCCAGCGTGGTGCCGGCCGGCACGCTCAATTCGCGCAGAAATTCATACGTCGATGTCGCGTAGCACACCGAGATATGGATCCGCTCAGCCATACACGGCCTCGGCGCGCTTGCAGAAGGAATCGACGAAGCTGTTGGCGATCACGCTGAACACCGGGCCGATCAATTGCTCCAGGATGCGGCTGGAAAATTCGTAGTGCAGGTCGAGCTCGACCTTGCAGGCGTCCTCGCGCAGCGCCTTGAAGGTCCAGGTGCCGTCGAGATGCTTGAACGGGCCGTCGACCAGGGTCATCTTGATTTCGCTCGGCGGCGTGTTCACGTTCGCGGTGGTGAAGCTTTGCTTGACGCCGTGGTAATTGATGCCCATGGTCGCCGTGACGCCGCTCTCGGTCCGGTCGCGCACGGCGACCTCGCCACACCACGGCAAAAATTTGGGATAATCCTCGAATTTTTCGACCAGGGCGAACATCTGCTCAGCGCTATAGCCGAGAAAAACTGTTTTATGTACTACTGCCATTGAAGAACCGTTTGCTATGATGTTGAATGATTCCCGCTTTGCGCGAGAACAGTAGTTTAACCGACCCGCGACCAATTACCATCCCATGACCATTGCCGACAATAAAAAAGCCTTTCACGACTACTTCATCGAGGATCGCTATGAAGCGGGCATCGTGCTCGAAGGCTGGGAAGTGAAGGCGATCCGCGACGCGCGGGTGCAGATCAAGGAAGCCTATGTGGTGGTGCGCGGCGACGAGCTGTTCCTGTTCGGCGCCCACATCAGCGCCCTGCCGACCGCCTCGACCCACATCCACCCGGAAGCGGTGCGCACCCGCAAGCTGCTGCTGCACCGAACCGAAATGGACAAGCTGATCGGCAAGGTCGAGCGCTCCGGCTTCACGCTGGTGCCGCTCAACCTGCATTACAAGGGCGGGCGCATCAAATGCGAGATCGGCCTGGCCAAGGGCAAGAAGCAGCACGACAAGCGGGCCGCCGAGCGCGACCGCGACGGCGCGCGCGAAGTGCAGGCGGCGCTGAAGACGCACCGGCGCTAAATCGCCCGATTGCAACGATTGCCTTGCTCCTGCCTGCGCCGCGCCAATAGGCGCCGCAAATACGACAAAGCCCGGCATGCCGGGCTTTGTCTGTTTGAAGCGTCCATTTCACGCGGCGCTTTTGAATGCCGCGTTTCGGATAACGCCGCTTCTTATACCTTCAGCAAATCCATCGATTTGCCGGAATCGGTCCATTCCTTGACCCACTTTGGCTGACGGCCGCGGCCGGTCCATTGTTGCGACGCATCGCTAGGATTGCGATAACGCACCGCCACCGTACCGGACTTGACGCGAATACCGGTGCCAACCAGATCTTTCACCGACACGCCGACGCTTTGCGCAATGGCGAGGATTTGTTCGCGCGCCTTGACCAGATCATCCTGCTCGCGCTTCTTCATTTGCTTCTTGATGTCTTCTTGCATCGTACGCAGTTCGGCGAGGGACAAATTAGAGAGATCCATGATGCTTCCTTGATTAAAAATTAATGACAAAACTGGTTAATCCAAATTATCACTGATTGTAACGCGATTAGCGCGGGTTTTGATATTTTTTTAGAACGATTTGCATTGCCATCCGAACTATTTTTACTGTAAACAGTTTCGCTCGACAAAAAACCGGCATAAAAACCAGGCGGATGGCGCGAAACAATCTGGCGCGCCCAACGATTACGGGAATTGGAAAAGTCCGGCGCCCGGGCGGGCCTTGCCGATAAACGCGCCGGATTAATTGTATTTTTATGCAATCATATTTATCAACATGAAACACGGGATAAGCGCCGCCGGCCCGGATAACAATCCCGGCCGCGACGATTGCCCCCCGCCGATTCCCGCCGCCGGGAATCGGAATGCGCGCCGACAGATTACTTTTGCGTTTTGACGACCTGCATCGCCGTGGCGATCAAACCGCTCATATCGCCCATATTCGCCGGCACGATAATCGAATTATTCGCCTTCGCCAATTGACCGAAGGCCTCGACATATTGCTCGGCCACTTTCAGATTGACGGCGTCGGCCCCGCCCGGCTCGCGGATCGCCGCGCCGACCTGGCGCAGGGCCTCGGCGTTGGCCTGCGCCAGCGCCACGATCGCCGTGGCCTGCCCCTGGGCGAGGTTGATCGAGGCCTGCTGCTCGCCTTCCGAGCGCGCAATGGCCGCTTCCCGCTCGCCGGTGGCGATATTGATCTGTTCCTGCTTGCGGCCCTCGGAGGCGGCGATCAGGGCGCGCTTTTCGCGCTCGGCGGTGATTTGCGCCTGCATCGCATGCAGGATCTCTTTCGGCGGCGTCAAATCCTTGATTTCGTAACGCAATACCTTCACGCCCCAGTTGGCGGCCGATTCGTCGATCGCATTGACGATCGTCGTATTAATATGGTCGCGCTCCTCGAAGGTCTTATCGAGCTCCATCTTGCCGATTACCGAGCGCAGCGTGGTCTGGGCCAGCTGGGTGATCGCGGCGATGTAATTGGACGAGCCATAGGAGGCGCGCATCGCATCGGTGATCTGGAAATACAAAATGCCGTCGACCTGGAGCTGGGTATTGTCGCGGGTGATGCAAACCTGCGGCGGCACGTCGAGCGGGATTTCCTTGAGCGAATGCTTGTAGGCGATGCGGTCGATAAACGGCACCACGATATTGAGGCCGGGGCCGAGCGTGGAGTGGTATTTGCCGAGCCGCTCCACCACCCAGGCATGCTGCTGCGGCACCACATTAATGGTCTTGAACACGAAGACCACCGCCAGAATAAGAAAGATCAATGACACGCCACCAATAGTAATTTCCATCGCCACTCCCGAATTGATTGTCTGAATAATAAAGTCAAGCATAGCGCAATATGCGCCGCGATGGTCAGGAGACGATAAGCCGGCTGCCCCGCATTTCGCGGATGACATACGTGGTAGCCGCAGAATTGGCGCCCTGCGCCAGTTCCACATCCCACATCGCGCCGCGGTACATTACCCGCGCCATTCCATTATCCCAATGCTCGACCGTAATATGCTGGCCGATATCGAGATTCACATTCGGATCGCGCGCCACGTCCGGCCGCGCGGTTTTGGCGTAACGGCTGCGGCGCAGGGCCAGCGTGGCCAGCACGCCGGCCACGGCGGCCAATAGGGCCGGCCAAGGCGGCGCTATTCCCGCCAATGCCGCCAGACCGCCGACGGCCACGCCGATGGCGATCATCAGCAGATAAAAGGTGCCGCTGAACAGTTCGAGCACGACCAGCGCGCCCGCCACCCAAAACCAGTTGATCCAGTCAGTCATGATGCGTCCCGCTTTCTTGTTATGGGGACCTCGAATAACCTACTGCGCGACGTAATTTCGGCACTGCGATGCTCACCGTACTTTCGTACGGCTGCGCTTCTCCTGCCGAACTTACGCCGCTCGCTACGGTTCTTCGAAGCCCCCTTATGTTGCTGCGATAAAAAAACCCCCGCGGCCCAAAGGCGGCGGGGGTTGTATCGTAGGGCTAACCCTTTAACGACGGCAATTACTTCTGCAGCGCCGCCAGTTTCTGCCAGGTGTCGACCACCGAGTCAGGATTGAGCGACATCGATTCGATGCCCTGCTCCATCAGCCAGACCGCGAAATCCGGATGGTCCGAAGGACCCTGGCCGCAGATGCCGATGTACTTGCCCTGCGCGCGGCAGGCCTTGATCGCCTGCGCCAGCAGCGCCTTGACGGCCGGATCGCGCTCGTCGAAGTCGGCGGCCAGCAAGGCCATGCCGGAATCGCGGTCCAGG
>JACMLV010000576.1 GCA_014379395.1 Burkholderiaceae bacterium | reverse complement strand
CGGCAAGAAACAGCAGGGTGTTGGTGGGCCCCGGCAGGATCAGCGTGCCCGCGATCGTTACCGCGGCGGCCCAGTGGGACGGGTGCATGGCAGTCGTCATGTGATCGGGCGGTGGCGCTTGAATATCAGCGAGGTGTTGATGCCGCCGAAGGCGAAGTTGTTCGACATCACGTACTCGCATTCCAGCTTCCGGCCTTCGCCGGCGATGTAGTCCAGCGGCGCGCATTCGGCATCGACCTGCTCCAGGTTGATGGTCGGTGCGAACCAGCCCTCGCGCATCATCTCGATGCTGATCCAGGCTTCCAGCGCGCCGCACGCGCCCAGCGTGTGGCCCGTATAGCTCTTCAGGGAGCTGATCGGCACGCTATCGCCGAACACCGCCAGCGTGGCCTGCGATTCGGCGATGTCGCCCTGCTGCGTGCCGGTGCCGTGCGCGTTGATGTAGCCGATGTCGGACGGCTGCAAGCCGGCGTCCTGCAAAGCCAGTTGCATCGCCTTCTGCATGGTCGCCGCGTTAGGCTGCGTGACGTGGCAGCCATCGCTGTTGGTGCCGAAGCCTACCAGCTCGGCGTGGATGACGGCGCCGCGCGCCACCGCATGCTCCATGTCCTCCAGCACCAGGCAGCCGGCGCCCTCGCCGATCACCAGGCCGTCGCGGCCGGCGTCGAAGGGACGCGGTGTGGTATGGCCGGCGTCGTTGCGGGTGCTGGTGGCGAACAGCGTGTCGAACACCGCCGCCTCGGTGGCGCACAACTCCTCGGCGCCGCCGGCGATCATCGCCAGCTGCTTGCCGCCGCGGATCGCCTCGTAGGCGTAGCCGATGCCCTGGCTGCCCGAGGTGCAGGCGCTCGACGTGGTGATGACGCGCCCGGTGACGCCGAAGAACACGCCGATGTTGACCGGCGCCGTGTGCGCCATCATCTTGATGTAGGTGGTGGCGTTGATGCCGCGCGTGCTGCGCTCCTCCATCATGCGGCCGAAGTCGCCGATCGCGCTCGGCGTGCCGGCCGAGGAGCCGAACGCGATCCCCATTTTGCCGCTGCCCAGCAGGGCCGAATCGAGCAGGCCGGCGTCGATCAGGGCCAGCTCGCTGGCGCGGGTCGCCAACAGCGCGACGCGGCCCATGCTGCGCATCGACTTGCGGTGATAGCGCTCGCTCAGATCAAAGGCGGCGGCCGGCGCGCCGAGCTGGGTGTTCAAGCCCTCGTAATCGGCCCACTCATCCATCCGCACCACCGCGTTGCGGTACTCGCCGAGGCGTGCGCGGATGCCGGCCCAATCGCAGCCGAGCGGGCTGATGCCGGCCATGCCGGTGACGACCACGCGGCGGCTCATGCCAGGCCCCCGTTGACGCTGATGACCTGGCGCGTGATATAGGCCGCGTCCGGATGCAGCAGGAAGCTGACCGCCGCCGCCACCTCCTCGGGCTGGCCGACGCGCTGCGCCGGGATCATCTTGAGCGCCTCGCCGAGGGCCTCCTCCGCCATGTCCTTGACCATGTCGGTCTCGATCAGGCCGGGCGCGACGCAGTTGACGGTGATGGCGCGCTTGGCCAATTCCAGCGCCAGCGCCTTGGTGGCGCCGATGATGCCGGCCTTGGCCGCGCTGTAGTTGACCTGGCCGCGGTTGCCGACCAGCCCCGAGACCGAGGCCAGCGTGACGATGCGCCCCGGCTGGCGGCGCCGCACCAGCGGCATCACCAAAGGATTGAGGACGTTGTAAAAGCCGTCCAGATTGGTCTTCAGGACGATGTCCCAGTCCTCGCCCGGCATGGCCGGGAAGGCGTTGTCGCGCGCCACGCCGGCGTTGCACACCACGCCGTAGTAGCAGCCGTGCGCCTCGATGTCGGCCTCCAGCGCGCTAGCGGTGGCGGCGCGCTCGCCGATGTCGAACTGTAAAACGCGCGCCGCGCGGCCCATCTCCGCGATCTCGCGCGCCACCTCGTCGGCGGCCGCGCGCCCGTTCAGGCAATGCAGCACCACGTCGTAGCCGTCGCGCGCCAGGCGCAGCGCGATCGCCTTGCCGATCCCGCGCGACGATCCCGTCACCAGCACGCTCTTATTCATACCACGCCCCCATTCGAACTCCCGTCGAGAAAATCATTGACACTTTTTGGTTGAAACACCGTCACCGTGGCGCGCGCCAGGGTGGCGCCGCCGGCCGCGCCTACGCCGGCCGCATCGATCCGGCACTCGAACGCGCCCAGCCCGTTCTCGCCCTGCATCGCGCAGTGCACGTGCACGTGCAGCACGCTGCCGTCGGCGAAGGCCGGCACCTCGG
>JACMLV010000575.1 GCA_014379395.1 Burkholderiaceae bacterium | reverse complement strand
GTGCGCGGGGCACGCGTGAGGCCGGCGCTCATGCGGCGCGGCATCCGACCGTCGCGCCTGCCGGCGCACGCGCTGCACGCGCTCGCCGCGCTGGTGCTGTGCCTGCTCGCCCTGTGCGCCTCGGCAACGGCCAGCGCCGGCGTCATGACGCGCGAACTGATGCTGCGAAGCTTCCCGTCGCCGCTGATCGTCGGCGAGAAGGACGCCGAACTGCCGGTCTGGCCGATTTCGAAACAGGACGGCACCGCCACCCCGATCATCGCCTACGTGTTCGAGTCGATCGACCTGGCGCCGATCCCGGGCTTCTCCGGCACCCCGTTCAACCTCTTGATCGCGCTCGACACCAAGGGCGGCTTCATGGACGTGCAGGTGCTGTCGCAGCACGAGCCGGTGTTCCTCGACGGCCTGGGCGAGGGGCCGATGCGGCGCTTCGTCGAGCAGTACAAGGGCTTGTCGCTGATGCAAAACATCAAGATCGGCAACAACATCAACAGCAACGCCAAGGCCGGCAGCGCCAACGTCTACCTCGACGGCGTGGCCAAGGCGACCGCCTCGGTGCGGATCCTGAACCAGAGCCTGCTGTCATCGGCGCTGAAGGTGGCGCGCGCCAAGATGGGCTACGCCAAGGGGCGCGATCCCGATCTGGTGGCGCGCATCAAGCCCGAGCTGTTCGGCACGATGGACTGGGACGCGCTGGTGAAGGCCGGCCTGATCACCAAGCAGACCTTCAGCAACCGCGCCATCGAGCGCGCCTTCGCCGGCACCGTCGGCGAAGGCCTCGACACCGAGGCGACCCGGGCGCCGGACGAGCGCTTCATCGACCTGTACGTGGCCTACCTGACCGTGCCCACCGTCGGCCGCAACCTGCTCACGCCACAGGGCTGGGACTTCATGCAGCGCCGCCTGGAGCCGGGCGACCATGCGCTCCTGCTGCTCGGCGCCGGGCGCCATCCGCTGTTCGGCGACGATTTCGTGCGCGGCGCGATTCCGGACCGCCTGACGCTGCATCAGGAAAGCCTGCCGATGGAGATGCGCGACCTCGACCTGGACACCCCGCTCAAGCTGCCGCCGGCGCTGCGGGGCGCGGACTGGCGCGTGTTCCGCGTCAACGCCCCGGCCGGGCTGGACCCGGCCCAGGCGCTCAACTTCCACCTGCACCTGACGCGCAGCAAGGGCATGATCTATCCGGAGCGGGTCAGCCAGAAGTTCGCCTTCAACGCCTCGCTGCCGGAGAAATATTTCGAAGCGGCCAGCGCCGACAACAAGAGCTGGCACTCGATCTGGAGCGGCCGCGCGGGCGAACTGGCGCTGCTGGTGGCCGGCCTGGCCGCGCTGGGCTGGGCGCTGGCGAAGCCGGCCTGGCTGACGCGCAGCACCGCGCGGCTGGCCTGGTTCCGCACCGGCTACCTGCTGTTTACGCTGTGCTTCATCGGCTGGTACGCGCAAGGCCAGCTGTCGATCGTCAACCTGACGGCGCTGGTGCAGGCCGTCGCCGCCGGGCGCGGCCTCGGCTTCTTCCTGTACGACCCGATGACGGTGCTGCTGTGGGCCTTCGTGCTGGCGAGTTCGATCATCTGGGGCCGCGGCACCTTCTGCGGCTGGCTGTGCCCGTTCGGCGCCATGCAGGAACTGGTCAGCAAGCTGGCCGGCCTGCTGCGCGTGCCGCGCCTGCAAGTGCCCGAACGCATCGACGCGCGCCTGAAGCTGGTCAAATACGGCGTGCTCGGCGCGATCCTGGCGGTGGCCGCCGTCTCGGTGTCGTGGGCCGACCGGCTGGTCGAAGTCGAGCCGTTCAAGACCAGCATCACGCTGCTGTTCCAGCGCGCCTGGCCGTTCGTGCTGTGGGCCGGCGCCCTGGTCGTGCTGTCCGCCTTCGTCTACAAGAGCTATTGCCGCTACCTGTGCCCGCTCGGCGCCGGCATGGCGCTGCTCGGCCGCCTGCGCCGCTTCGAGTGGATCGCGCGACGTGGCGAATGCGGCCAGCCGTGCCAGCGC
>JACMLV010000574.1 GCA_014379395.1 Burkholderiaceae bacterium | reverse complement strand
GAACAAGGTCGTGTTGCTGGGGTCGCTGCTCGCCAGTGCGCGGGTCATGATCCCGTAGACTGCATAACAAAGCGCCCCCGCGAACATCAGCAGCGCGGCGGGATTGATGCCGCCGGCGCCGGGACGCGTCACCAGCAGCACGCCGGCAAAGCCGACGCCGATCGCGACCCAGCGCCGCCAGTCGAGCGATTCGCACGTGGGTCAACAGGCGCCGCCCCAGCGCGCCGCCCGGATGCGAGCGCGCGAAATCCTCCTCCTTGAAGCCGCGCAGGTCGAGCAGCGCGACGGCCAGCGCGTCGCCCAGCGCCAGCGTGACGGTGGTGCTGGCCGTCGGCGCCAGGTTCAGCGGGCAGGCCTCCTGCGCCACCGAGACGTCGAGGTGGACGTCGGCCAGGCGCGCCAGGCTCGATTGCGGATTGCCGGTCATGGCGATCAGGGCGCCGCCCATGCGCTTGACGATGGGCACGATCGCCATCAGCTCGGCCGTCTCGCCGGAATTGGAGATCGCGATGAAGGCGTCGGCGGCGGTGACCATGCCGAGGTCGCCGTGCGCGGCCTCGGCCGGATGCACGAACATGGCCGGGGTGCCGGTCGAGGCCAGCGTGGCGGCGATCTTGCGCGCGATGTGGCCGGACTTGCCGATGCCCGACACCACCACCCGCCCGCCGCAGCCGAGCAGCAGCGTGACGGCGCGGCCGACGCTGTCGTCGCCGGCCAGGCGGGCGTTGAGCGCGCCGATCGCGTCGGCCTCTATCTGCAGGGTTTGCCGCGCCAGCAGCAGCGCGCGCGCCGCCAGGTTTCCATCAAAAGCTTTCTGCATTGTTTTTTCATCGGTTACACTCATGCCCAAAGTATAAACGAATTAGGAAAGCAAAAAACTTGCCAATGGCAACAAACAACGCTTTTCGCCCACCCTTGACATCGAAACAATGTTCTCCTCACTCGAACTGACGCTCCTTTTACTCGGCAGCGCCGTCCTCGGCGTGGTGGCCTTCCGCATGCTGCACCTGCCGCCCATGCTGGGCTACCTGGCGGTCGGCATCCTGATCGGGCCGCACGCGCTCGGGCTGGCCGAAGAGAACGAGGCCAGCCACACGCTGGCCGAGTTCGGCGTGGTGTTCCTGATGTTTTCCATCGGCCTCGAATTCTCGCTGCCCAAGCTGATGGCGATGCGGCGCATCGTGTTCGGCCTGGGCATGGCGCAGGTCGGCACCACCATCGCCGCCAGCATGCTGTTCGGCTGGCTGCTCGCGCAGACCCTGCCGGCCTACCTGCACATCAGCTGGCAGGCCGCGTTCGCGCTCGGCGGCGCGCTGGCCATGTCGTCGACCGCGATCGTGTCGAAGATGCTGACCGAGCGGCTCGAACTGGAGAGCGAGCACGGGCGCCGCATCATCGGCATCCTGCTGTTCCAGGACCTGGCCGTGGTGCCGCTGCTGATCCTGATCCCGGCCCTGTCGCACGACCCGGAGGAGCTGCTGCCGACCCTGGCGGCGGCCGGCGCCAAGGCCGCCGTGGTGCTGCTGCTGCTGTTGTTCATCGGCCAGAAGCTGGTGCGCGGCTGGTTCACCATCGTCGTCAAGCGCCGCTCGCAGGAGCTGTTCATGCTCAACCTGCTGCTCATCACCCTGGGCGCGGCCTGGATCACCGAGCGCGCCGGCCTGTCGCTGGCGCTGGGCGCCTTCGTGGCCGGCATGCTGATCTCGGAGACCGAATTCAAGCAGCAGGTCGAGGAGGACATCAAGCCGTTCCGCGACGTGCTGCTGGGGCTGTTTTTCATCACCGTCGGCATGCTGCTCAACGTGCGCGTGGTGCTCGACAACTGGCTGCTGGTGCTGGCCCTGTTGTGCGTGCCGGTGATGCTCAAGTTCGCCCTGATCGCGCTGCTGTCCAAACTGTTCGGCGCCTCCGACGGCGTCTCGATGCGCACCGGGCTGGCGCTGGCGCAGGCCGGCGAATTCGGCTTCGTGCTGCTCAACCTGGCCAGCGGCACCGAGCTGATCGACCCGTTCGTGACCCAGCTGGTGCTGGCCTCGATGGTGCTGTCGATGCTGGCGGCGCCCTTCATCATCGCCAAGTCGGACCAGATCGTCATGAAGGTGGCCAGCAACGACTGGATGATGCAGTCGCTGGCGCTGACCAGGATCGCCACGCGCACCATGTCGGCCCAGAAGCACGTCATCATCGCCGGCTTCGGGCGCAGCGGGCAAAGCCTGGCCAACGTGCTGGCCGAGGAAAAAATCCCGTATCAGGCGCTCGACCTGGACCCGGAGCGGGTCCAGCAGGCGCTCGCCAACGGCGCCAACGTCTCCTACGGCGACGCGGCGCGGCGCGAGAGTCTGATCGCGGCCGGCATCAACCGCGCCAGCGCGCTGGTGATCACCTACGCCAGCACGCCGTCGGCGCTGCGGGTGCTGCACCTGGTGCACGAGCTGGCGCCGACCCTGCCGGTGATCGTGCGCAGCTACGACGACAGCGACCTGGAGGTGTTGAAGAACGCCGGCGCGGCCGAGGTGGTGCCGGAGCTGCTGGAGGGCAGCCTGATGCTCGCCTCGCACGCCCTGATCACGCTCGGCGTGCCGCTGCGGCGCGTGGTGCACCGGGTGCAGGCCGCGCGCGGCGAGCGCTACGCCTCCCTGCGCGGCTTCTTCCACGGCGGCGACGCCAGCGACGATCCGGAACTGGTGCGCCTGCACTCGGTCACGCTCGACGCGGGCGCGCACTGCGTCGGCCAGGCGCTCGGGACGATCGACATGGCCGGCTGCGGCGCCGAGGTGACCACCATCCGGCGCGGCAAGGGGCGCCTGGCGGTCAAGCCGGAGACGGTGCTGGAGGCGGGCGACGTGGTG
>JACMLV010000573.1 GCA_014379395.1 Burkholderiaceae bacterium | reverse complement strand
GTTCTTGCCGGCCATCGTGGCAAGTTTCGCGCTCGGCCTGAAGGCGTGGGCCGTGCTGGGCGTGTTCGGCGCCGGCGTGGCCGCCTGGGCCGCCACCGCGCTGCTCGACAAGGACGGCCAGTTCCTGCACGACAAATGGCTCGGAACGCGGCTGATCGAACTGCCCGCCATCAAAAAGAAAAAGAAGGCCGCCGCCGCGGACGCGGCGTAGCGCCCCAGCGGCCTGGGAGGCCGCCGAGCTTAGGCGGTTAAGTCCGACAAACTCCTAAAAGCGCTCCGACTCCTGCAGATAGCGCCACTGGCCCAGCGCCAGCGCCGCCATCGGAATACGGCCGATGCGGATGCGCTTCATCGACACGATCGTCAGCCCGACCATGCGGCACATGTGCGCGATCTGGCTCGGCTGCACGCCCTTGAGCGCGAAGCGCAGCCGGGTTTCGTTCTGCCAGCTGACCTTGATCGGCGCGAGCGGCTTGCCATTGAACGGCAAGCCGTGATTGAGCAGCGCCAGGCCGTCCGGCGCGATCTGCCCCGCCACCTCGACGATGAACTCTTGCTCGACCTTGGCGGCCTCGTCAACGAGCTTGCGCACGACGCGGAAATCCTGGGTGAACACCACCAGGCCGCTGGCGGTGGTATCGAGCGGATTGGTCAGCGTCAGGCCGACCAGATGGCGCTTGAGGAAGCGCTGGCCGCGCCCGGCCTCGGCCAGCGTGTCCTGGCCCAGACACATCAAAGCGGGCTTACCTGAAGCATCGATGCCGGCCGCGTAGCCGACCGGCTTGTGCAGCAGAATCGTCACCGGCAGAATTTCCTCCAGCGTGGCGCCGGGCGCCAGATCGATTTTCTGGTCAAGGCGCACGCGCGCGCCGGCCTCCTCCACCAGTTCGCCATCCACGCTGACCCAGCCGCCCTCGATGTACAGCTCGGCCTCGCGGCGCGAACAGGGGAGCGTTTCCGCCACGCGCTTGGCGAGGCGGACAGTTGAATCGGTGTTGAAATCTGTCATCGAGTAGGGAAATGAAACGAAGGAAAGCGCGTATTGTAACCGGCCAATCGAACTCGATCCGCGCCCGGGGCGAGCGCGCCGCCAGCGGCGCTATATCGACCACAGGAACCAGCCGCTGGCGGCCAGCGCGGCGACGCTCGTCATGGCCGCCGCCGTGCGCAGCGTGTGCAGCTCGGTCCACAACAATAAGCCGGTGATCGACAACAGAATCAGGCTGCTGGCGATGGTATCGGACAGCAACACCCAGAACGCGCTGACGCCAACCGACATGTGCAGCCGTGTCAGCGTGCCGATCGGGGTCGCGTCGACCTGGTCGAGTTTGACGAAATGGTTGCCGACAAAATACTCGGCGTTGACGCCGCGCTGCGGACTCTGAAGACTGACACCCCAGCGCTCCGGCTGCCGCACCTCCCGATCCGCCCAAACGATGACGCTGGCGGGTTGCGCCCTCACCTGCGTTACCTGCTGCGCGGTGAATTTCAACTCCTGCCGCAACCAGTCCGCCATCTGCTCGGCCGACCCGATGGGCTGCGCCGGCAAGGGCAACTGCGCGGTCCTCAGGATGGCTTTTTCGACCGGAATTTTCATCACGGAACGGTGATTGAGCAGGATGCCGGTGGCGCCGAACAACAAGCCCAGCACGGCACCCCACAAACCGACATACAAGTGCGTCTTGCGCAGCCATGTCAGGAAGACGGCGCGCCGGCTGCGGCGGCGCGGCCGGACTGCGGGAAATACGCCCGGGACGGCGTCGCTGGCAGGCCCGTCAAGCGCGCGGCCAATTGCTTCGGTTTGCATTGCTCAATCCACTCCAATAATTCGGGCGGGAGGCCAGCGATGCCGCAGCCGGCCCCTCCCCTGCCGTTCTCAAAAGTTGTAGCGGGCGGTCAGCTGCAATGCGCGGGGCGCGCCGGGCACGTTCAGATTCTTGCTTGTGCCATGCCCGGCGACGATGTACTGCCGGTCGAACAGATTGGTCATGTTCAATTGCAGATCCAGATGCGCCATCCGGTAATACAGCATCGCGTCGGCCGTGAAGAAGCTCGGCAGGGTGACGGTGTTGCCCGGATTGGCAAAACGGTCGCCGACATAGTTGACGCCCGCGCCGGCGCCGAAGCCGCCGCCCAGCGCCTTGCTGAGCCATACATTGGCGCTGTGCTTGGGCGTCAGCGTCGCATGCTTGCCTTGCACAAACTGGCCGTCGTCCTTGGCGATCGAGGCGACCACCCGCGCATCGAGATACGAATAGCCGCTCCAAACTTGCCAGCCACCGGGCCATTCGCCGCTGAGGGTCAGCTCCACGCCGTTGGTGCGCTGGGTGCCGATCGGAATCAGGCGGCTGGTGACCGGATCGGTCGACTTGATGTTGGTGCGTTCGAGCTGGAACAGCGAGGCGCCGGCCGACACCAGGCCGTCGAGGAAATCGAGCTTGGCGCCGATCTCGTTATTGGTCGTGACCTCCGGGCTGAGCTGGGCGTTGTTGGCCGCCAGCACAAAGCTCTCGCCGGACGGCTGGAAGGCCTTGCTGAACGACGCGTAGTAGGACTGGCTGGCGCTCGGCTGATACACCAGGCCGGCGCGCGGACTCCAGGCGCGATCGGTGCGATCCAGGTTGGATTGCCCGACGCGCCGTTCCTGCGTCTCCTGCCCGAATTTGTCGTAGCGCACGCCGGCCAGGGCCTTCCAGCGCGGCGACAAGGTCAGCATGTCCTGCACATAGGCGCTGGCGACCTTGAAGATGCCGAGGTTGTCGGCGGAGGGCGCGGCCGGGGCCGTGAACGGCACGACAGGGGCGACCGGGTTGAACAGCGACACGGTCGCGACGCCGGCCTTGTTGCGCACCACCTGATCCTTGTTTTGCGTGCCGAATTCCACGCCATACAACAATTGATGCGGCATGCCCGCCAGCTCGGCCTTCTGCACCAGTTCGGTCTGGTTGGTGTAGCCATCCTCCTGGCGCCTGACATTGCCGCGGGTCAGCGTGGCCGTTTGCGCGGCCTCGTCGACCGATCCGACCAGGGTGTTGTTGCGGTCGAGCGAATAATTGTAGTGGCGGAACGTATTGCGCACCGACCAGTCGCGGTTGAAACGGTGCTTCAGCGTGAAGCCGAAGGCCGCCATGCGCGACTCGTTGTAATCGACATCCTTGGCGTTGGCCGCGCCGTAATAAGTGCCGGCCGGGACGGCAACCGGCAGGCCGCGGTATGAGGGCACGCCGAAATCGGTGACCCGCTTGTCGTTCAGATATTCACCCTGAAGCAGCAGCGTGGTGTCGGCGGCCAGCTTGAACAGCAACGACGGCGCGATCGCTTCGCGCTTGAGGAATTGCTGGTCGCGGTAGCTGTCGGCGCGCTCCGCGGCGCCGGTCACGCGGAAGGCGAGGCCGCTGTCGCGATCGTCGCGCGCCAGGTCGAACTCGCCGCGGCGCTGGTTCCAGCTGCCGGCCTGCAGGCTCACTTCGCTTTTGTCGATGCCGGGCTTCTTGCCGATCCGGTTGATCAGGCCGCCCGACGAGCCGCGCCCGTACAGCACCGACGCCGGCCCTTTGATCACTTCCACCTGTTCGACATTGGACAGGTCGCGGAAATACAGCGCGTCGTCGCGCAGGCCGTCGATGAACTGATCGGTGATCGCGCTGAAGCCGCGGATGGTGACCTGGTCGCGCTGGCCGTCGCCGCTCGACAGGCCGATGCCGGGCACCGCCTTGAGCGCATCCTGCATCGAGCGCACGCCCTGGTCGCGCAGCAGGCTTTGCGGCACCACGTTGACGGTCTGCGGAATATCGCGCAATGGCGCTTCGATCTTGGTGGCGCTGACGGCGCTGACCGGATTATAGGTCGGCGGCAGATCCCGGCCGACGCTGACCGTCACTTCGGGCAAGGATTGCTCGGCCGCGGCCGATGTTTGCGCGATTGCGGGCGCGGATAATTGCTGAGCGGCGAGCGCGACCAGCAACGCCAAGGGAGGGTTTTTAAGAGTCATGATGCTTCCTGTTAAATGAAACGCGGGCTGGCTAATGCGTCAAGAAGACTCTTCGCTGGCTGGCTGATTGAAGGTGAATAACTTATTAGTGAGAATGATTCCCATTAAGAATACCATTCAGCCTTGCTCTAGCGCAATATATTTGTGCAAAAGGCCAGCAAATATCTGCCGCCGAGCAGAGCCGCGCGCCCCGCATCGGACCCCGCGTGCGCCCTTGCCACCAATATTTATTGCGAATGATTCGCATTTGCAATAATATGAATCGCTGTTCATGTCAGCGCGTGTTATTGCATGCGCCGGCCGATGATGGACAGCCCAATTCCACTTAGCCAGCCAAGCTTCCCGTCACGCGGGAAAGTCGCCAGTCAATCATGTTTAACCAAGGGGCGCGCCGCGCCATCCCGACGGCGGCTGGCGCAGTAATTCCGGTGCCCGCGCGACGGATTTACTGCTGCGCGGCAGGCGCGGGCGCGCCCCCTTTGCATCGCTTTCAATCAATCGTTAAAGCGATTTCCAGGAGAAATTTCATGCGCGAACTGATTATTTTGGCCCATGTGCCGACCGACTCCATCAATGAGGGCTTTATTCCGGCGGCGCAACGACTCGGCTTGTCGGTCGTGCTACTGACCGATCATGCGGACGCCCACCGGCGGCACTTCAGCCAGGCCGAACTGGCCGCTTACCCGAGTGACATCATCGCCTGCGACGTCTTCAATCCGCTGGCCGTGATCGATGTGCTCACTTGCCGCGCGCAGGCGCCGGCGGCCCTGTTCTCCAACAGCGATCATCTTCAGACCAGCAGCGCCATCGCCGCCGACTATTTCGATCTGCCGCACAAAGACTGGCATGTGACTTACCGCGCAAAAAACAAGGCGCAGATGCGCGCCCATCTGCAAGCCGAGGGGCTCGACCGCTTGTGGCATGCCCTCGTGTGCGACGGCGCGGCGCTGGCGCGCGTGGCGCAGGCGGTGCCCTTCCCGTGCATCGTCAAGCCGCGCGAAGGCGTCGCCAGCCAGCAAGTCACGCTCAGCCACGACCGCGCCGAACTGGAGGCGCAGTGCGGCGCCGTGTGGGCTGCACAGCCGGCCTTGCCGCTGCTGCTGGAAGAATATATCGCCGGCCCGCTGTATACCCTCGAAACGCTGGGCGACGGCAAGCAGCTCCGCGTGCTCGGCGGTTTTCAGGTGAGCCTGTCGCCGCCGCCGTATTTTGTCGAACTCGAGGCGCGCTGGGGAACGGGATTGAGCAGCTGCCAGGAAGAGCAGGTGCTCGACCTGATTCGCCGCTTCGGCATCGGCTTTGGCGCCTGCCATACCGAATTCGTGATCAGCGACAAGGGGCCGCGCCTGATCGAAATCAATTACCGCAACATCGGCGACTACCGCGAATTCCTGTTACAGGACACGCTCGACATCGCCCTGTTTGAAATCGTGCTGCGGCTGTACCTGGGCGAGCCCCTGCCGCCGTTGCAACTGGCCCGCAATGCCGCCTTGATCCGCTACTTTACCGCGCCTTCCAGCGGCCGCCTGTGCGACATGCCGGCACCGTTCGAACACCGGACGGATGGCCTGCGGCTGAGCTACCGGCCCTTGCGCGCGGTGGGCGAGAACATCAGCCTGAGCCATTCGAACAAGGACTATCTGGGCGTATTGCGGGGTACCGCAGCCGACCCGCAGCATCTCGTGCGGGAAATGGATCGGATCGGCGGCGCGCTGGCATGGGGGATCGTCGCATGAAGCCAAGCAACGCAATCACTCTGCCCGATTCCACCGCCGCCCATGCGCAATATATCTGCCGCCGCGTGCTCGACGCCTTGCTGCGCGAAGACGTGCGCGCGTGCGTGAGCGGCGCCGCGCCGGTCTCGAAGCACGCAATGCCGGCCGAGTGCGCCGGCCATGCCAGCCTGGCGCCGGTCTGGCTGGAGGTGGCGCATTTCGGTGACGGCCGGCTCTGGATCCCGGTCGCCAAGGCGCGCTTCATGCAGGATTGGCGCAGCGCCGCCTTGCCCTTGCTGTGGCGGCAAGGCGGACAGCTGAGAGAGCTGCATGCAGTCGACGACATCCTGGCCTGCTTTGCGCACGGCTTGCCGGCCGCCGCCGCCGCCCTGTTCGAGGCGTTCGCCGGCGAGTGCAGGATCGCCGCGGCGCAACGCGCGCTGAGCGAGACTGAGCGGGAACGCTGGTTCGCCGAGTTGGCGGACGCCGGCGGCGACGCCGTCTGGCGCTCGCACTGGCATACCCGGCTATTGCACTACGACAGGCTGGGCGCCTTTCTCGATCACCCCTTGTATCCGACCGCGCGCGCCAAACTCGGCTTCGAGGCCGAAGATCTGGCCGCTTACGGTCCCGAATTTCAACGCTGTTTCCAGTTGCGCTGGCTGGCCGTGCCGCGCGCGCTGCATCATCCCAGCATCGCCAACGAGCAGGGCTGGCCGGCGATCTGGCCGGGCTTCGCCGATGTCGGCCTGCCGCCCGCGCTGGGGCAGACCCATGCGCTGATGCCGGTTCATCCGTTCGTATGGGGGCGCCAGCTCGACGCGTTCCTGGGCGAAAGCGGCTGGCACGGCCAGGTGATATGCGCGCCGCAGCCCTACTTGACGGTGGCGCCGACGCTGTCGGTGCGCACCGTGGCCTTGCTCGCCGCGCCGCCATGGCACCTGAAATTGCCGCTGACGATACGCACCCTGGGGGCGAAAAACATCCGCACCATCAAACCGAGCACGATCCGGGACGGCCACAGCGTGCAGACCTTGCTGGCCGCGATCGCCGGCACCGAGCCAACGATCGCCAAGCGCCTGCTGCTCACCCATGAGGAATGCGGCGCGCACGCCGATCAGCGCATGTTCCTTGGCTATATCCTGCGCCGTTATCCGGCCGAGGCGCTGAGCGACAGCAGCCTGATTCCGGTCGCCTCGCTGCTGGCGGCTACGCCGGACGGCGGGCTGGTGGTGCAAGAAGTGGCGGCGCAATACTATGACGGCGACCTGGCGGCGTTCTTTGACGACTATCTGGCCCTGACGCTGCGTCTGCATCTGCTGCTGTGGCTGCGCTATGGCATCGCGCTCGAATCGAACCAGCAGAATTCTGTTCTTGTGATGAGCCGGACCGGGCCGCGCCTGCGCCTGCTGTTGAAAGACAACGACGCGGCGCGCATTCATGCCGACGCGCTCGCCGCGCGCTGGCCGGAGCTGGCAGCGCATCTGGCGCCATTGCAGGACCGGCGCATCCTGGTGGCGCACGAATTGCCGCTGGCGCAAATGTTTACGACGATCACGCTGCAGTTGAATATCGCTGTCCTGGTCGAAGGCATCGCCCCCCTCCTCGGCCAGCCGGCGGCAACCCTGTATGCGACGGTGCGGCAGGGCATCGAAGCGCAGCTCGCCGAGCTCGCCGCCGACGGCGAAGACTGCACGCTGGCGCGCAGCGTGCTGCTCGACGACGAGCGGCTCTACATCAAGTATCTGCTGATCGCCGCCACCCTGACGGAAAAGAGCGCGACCGGGGCTGCCGACGTCAACAAATTCTACGGACGCAGCGCACCGAACTTCCTGAGGCCGGCATGAGGGGCGATCCGCGCCGCGCCATCGTCGGCACCGTCATGGGCTGTCATTTCATCGCCGCCTTCGCCGCGCTCGGCATGCCGCCCTTTTTCGCGCTGATCCTCGCCAAATCGCTGCACAGCGAGGCCCCTTACCTGGCCGGATGGCTGTATGTGGTGCCGACCTTCTTTACCGCCGTCAGCAGTCCGTGGTGGGGGCGTCTGGCCGACCGGTACGGCGGGCGGCCGCTGTTGCTGCGCGCTCAGCTGGGACTGGCGGCCAGCTTCCTGCTGGCCGGGTGGGCACCGAACACCTGGGTGTTTTGCAGCGCCTTGTTGTTGCAAGGCCTGCTTGGCGGCACCTTCTCGGCATCCAATGCCTATCTGGCCGGCGTGGTGCGGGGCCCGGCCTTGACGCGCAGCCTGACCCTGATGCAATGGTCGGCGCGCGCCGCGCTGGTGGTCGCGCCGGCCACCCTCGGATGGCTGATGAGCGGCCTTGAATCGCCGCTGCTGCTCTACCGCTATCTGGCGCTGCTGCCCCTGGCCGCCGCCGCCTGCATCTGGCGCCTGCCGGCCTGCCGGGCACCGGCGGCAAGGCCGGCGCCGCCGCGCGCCGCGGCGCGGGAGGGCG